>NZ_JBFUFC010000004.1:0-57233 GCF_056403635.1 Microbacterium sp. P2_F9
GGGTAGTCCTGGCCGGTGAGGATCGTGAGCCAGTCGTCCGGGGCGAGTGCGGCCGCGGCGATCACCTCGAGCAGTGAACGCAGATAGCTCGCGTCACCCCAGGTGATCGGCGCGCTGGTCAGCCGCAGCTCGGCGTCCAGCTCCGCAAGGCRCGCCGCATCCGGTGGCGGCATCTTCCGATCGTGGCTCACGATCAGCCGGGCGTTCGGGCTGTCGCGGCGAAGACGTGCGACGACCCGTTCGGTCTGGCCCGGATCGACGTAGCTCGTCACCACGTATACGAACACGGGCTCAGCCTAGGACCCGCTCGGCGACGACATCGCGGGCGTCAGTCGCTTCCGAAGTCGAACGCGGCAGACTCGGATGCCTCGTCCACGGCCTCGGCGAGGGCTTCAAGTGCCTCGTCATAGGGCTCGGCGTGGTCGGTGATCTCGTCAGCTTCGCCCGCGGTGACCCTGCCCACCAAGGCGCCGGTGGCGCCGCCGATCAGGCCCATTCGGGCGTACTGCTCGAGCCGGCTCCGCGAGTCCGCGATGTCGAGATTGCGCATCGTGAGCTGGCCGATCCGGTCGGTCGGGCCGAAGGCCGCGTCGCCGACGCGCTCCATCGAGAGCTTCTCCGCCGCGTAGGAGAGGGTCGGGCCGCTCGTGTCGAGGATCGAGTAGTCCTCGCCGCGGCGGAGCCGCAGCGTGACCGTGCCGGTGACCGCCGAGCCCACCCACTTCTGGATCGACTCCCGCAGCATGAGGGACTGCGGGTCGAGCCAGCGTCCCTCGTACATGAGGCGGCCGAGGCGCCGGCCCTCGGCGAAGTAGTTGGCGAGCGTGTCCTCGTTGTGGATGCCGCTGAGCAGGCGCTCGTAGGCGATGTGCAGCAGGGCCATGCCGGGCGCTTCGTAGATTCCGCGGCTCTTGGCCTCGATGATGCGATTCTCGATCTGGTCGCTCATGCCGAGACCGTGACGACCGCCGATCGCATTGGCCTCCAGGACGAGAGCCACCGGATCGATGAACTCCTGGCCGTTGATCGCGATCGGACGGCCGCCGTCGAAGGTCACCGAGACATCCTCGGTGGGGATCTCCACCTCGGGGTCCCAGAAGCGCACGCCCATGATCGGCTCGACGATCTCGAGCGAGACGTCCAGCCGCTCCAGGGTCTTGGCCTCGTGGGTGGCGCCCCAGATGTTCGCGTCGGTCGAGTACGCCTTCTCGACGCTGTCGCGGTAGGGGAAGCCGTGCGCGACGAGCCACTCGCTCATCTCCTTGCGGCCGCCCAGCTCGGTCACGAAGTCCGCGTCGAGCCAGGGCTTGTAGACCCGCAGTCGGGGGTTGGCCAGCAGGCCGTAGCGGTAGAACCGCTCGATGTCGTTGCCCTTGTAGGTCGACCCGTCGCCCCAGATGTCGACGCCGTCCTCCTTCATCGCGCGGACGAGGAGGGTGCCGGTCACGGCGCGGCCGAGCGGGGTGGTGTTGAAGTAGGTGCGCCCGCCGGAGCGGATGTGGAAGGCGCCGCAGGCGAGGGCGACGAAGCCCTCTTCGACGAGGGCGGCCTTGCAGTCCACGAGCCGCGAGAGCTCGGCGCCGTACTCGAGCGCGCGCCCGGGCACCGCCTCGACGTCGGGCTCGTCGGGCTGACCCAGATCGCCCGTGTAGGTGCAGGGGATGGCGCCCTTGTCGCGCATCCACGCCACCGCTACCGAGGTGTCGAGGCCGCCGGAGAAGGCGATGCCGACGCGCTCGCCGACGGGCAGGGACTGGAGGACCTTGGACATGCCCTCAAGTCTACTGAGCGGTATCCGCACCCACCCGTCGCGCGGCCCGCCACCGTCCCGTCCAGATGACGAGCAGACCAACGCCGACGATCGCGATCGCGATGCCGACGATGTAGCCTGTGGCTCCGAGATAGCCGCCTGCGACGAGATGCGGGTCGAGGAAGGGGTAGGGGTACCAATAGGCGTTGCCGGTCGCCGGCGCGACGATGAACGGCGCGCGGATCAGCGTGTACACCGCCCACGCGATCGGGTAGATGACGACGATCCACACCGCAGCCCACGACACCGCCCGGCGGCGCGGCGCGAAGAGCACGTCGAGCAGCAGGATGACGGGCACGACGACGTGGAGCACCTCGTTCGACCATGGCACGGTCACCCCTTGGTCGAGGGCGACGCTGCGCAGCAGGGTGTTGTAGACGATGCCGGTCACGATCATGTACGTGCTGACGCACACGAGCGAGACCGCGAGACCGCGCGGCTCGACATCCGCGTTCCGACCCCTGCCGAAGGTCCAGATCGCGGCGATCGCCAGCACGATGGCGGCGGCGAGATTCGACTGGATGGTGAAGAAGCTGAGGAAGTTCGCGATGACGGTCGGGAGGTGGCCGGCATACTCCGTCTCGGCGGCCAGCGCCCGCTGGATGCTGCGGGTCAGCTGGGCGGCGACGGCAGAGAAGACGAGCGCCGTTGTCGCGATCCGCACGAACGGCCAGATGATGTCGATGGTCGATCGCTTCGCCATGTCGCCACCCTAGCGAGGGCCATCGGCCGATCGACTCGGAAGCGTCCGGCGCGTCAGCGCGGAAGCCGAGGGACGGCGCCCACGAGCGTGCGGGCGTACTCGGTCTCGGGGGCCGCCAGCAGCCGGCGCGTCGGTCCGGACTCGACGACGCGGCCGGAGCGCAGCACCACGGTGTGCTCGCACACCGCGGCGACCGCACCCAGGTCGTGCGACACCATGACGAGGCTGAGCCCGTGCTCGTGCCGCAGCCGGACGAGCAGGTCGATGACCTGCACGCGCGTCGTGACGTCGAGTGCGCTCACCGGCTCGTCGGCGAGCAGCACCCGCGGGCGGGAGACGATCGCCCGCGCGATCGCGATCCGCTGGCGCTGGCCTCCGGAGAACTCGTGCGGGTAGCGGGTAAGGGTGTCGGCGTCGAGGTTCACCGACGCGAGCGCCTCGGCGACCCGGGCGCGGGCCTCCGATCCCGTCGCGATGCGCAGCGACCGCAGCGGCTCGCCCACGATCCGGTCGATCCGCTGCCGGGGATCCAGTGACGAATACGGGTCCTGGAACACGGGCTGCACCCCGGCTCGGAACCGGCGCATGAGCGCGCGGTCGCGCAGGTTCAAGGGCGCATCGTCGAATAGCACGCCACCCTGCTTCGGTGCGGAGAGGCCCAGCAGGAGGCGAAGGATCGTGGACTTGCCCGCGCCGGACTCGCCGACGAGGCCGAGGCTGTCGCCCTCGTCGATCGAGAGCGAGACGTCTTCGAGCACGGTCTGGGCGCCGTACGAGAAGCCTGCCGAGCGCAGTTCGATGATGCTCATTCCGCTCCCCCCTCGCCGGGGTTCGGGGCGTCCAGCGCCGCATCCAGCGCCCGAGCGCTGTCGACCAGCGCGACGGTGTACGGATGCCGCGGCTGAATCACGACCTGCATGACCGGGCCTTCCTCCACGACGACGCCTTCGCGCATGACCACGATGCGCTCCACCATGCGCGAGACGACCGCCAGGTCATGGCTGATGAACAGCAGCGCCATCCCGCGCTCCTCGACGAGCCGTTCCAGCAGTGCGAGCACGCCGTCCTGCACGGTCACGTCCAGCGCCGTCGTCGGCTCGTCCGCGATGAGCAGACGCGGGCGTGCGGCCAGGGCGATCGCGATGGCGACCCGCTGGCGCTGCCCGCCGGACAGCTCGTAGGGGAAGGCGCGCGCGATGCGCTCATCGGGCAGCGCGACCTCGATGATGGCCGCCGTCACCGCGGCACGCAGGGCGGCGCCGCGCAGGCCGAGGTGGCGCTGCAGCGGCTCGGCGATCTGACGGCCGACCCGCATGAGCGGGTCGAGGGCGGTGAGCGGCTCCTGGAAGACGATCTGGGCGACCGGGCCGCGGAGGCGACGCAGCGCCGCATCGGTGCTGCCGACGACCTCGTGCCMATCCAGCCGGATGGATCCGGATGCCGTGAGAGCGTCGGGCAGCAGGCCGAGCGCCGCGAGCGAGGTCACCGACTTGCCCGAGCCGGACTCGCCGATCACCCCCAGGCGCTCGCCGGGAGCGAGTGAGAACGACACGTCCCGGATGAGCGTCGTCGTGCCGGCGTGGACCGAGAGATGGGACACCTCGAGGAGACTCATCGCGCCCTCCGTCTGGTCGGGTCGGTACGCTCGCGCAGGCCGTCGGCGAGGAAGTTCACGCCGAGGACGAGGGCGACGATCGCGATGCCGGGGGCGAGCGCGCCCACCGGAGCGGTGAGCACCGTGCCCTGGGCCTCCTGCAGCATGCGTCCCCATGAGGCATTGGGCGGCGGCGCTCCGAGGCCCAGGTACGACAGGCTCGCTTCGGCGAGAACCGCGACGCCGAACTGGAGCGCCAGGGCCACAGCCAGGGTCGGCGCGATGTTCGGCAGGATGTGCCGGCCGACGATGCCGGGCAGGCGGGTGCCGCTCGTGCGGGCCGCGGTCACGAACTGCTCCTGCAGCACGCGTCTGGCGAGGATCCGGGTGAGGCGGGCGATGACGGCGGCCATGGCGAGGCCGATCGCGAAGATCGCCGAGCCCAGCGACGCGCCCTGCACGGCCACGATGAGCATCGCGAGGAGCAGTACCGGGAACGCGATGACCACGTCGAGCGTCGCGGAGAGGGTGTCGTCGACCCAGGGGCGGGCGAGGGCGGCCGCGAGCCCGACGAGGGTGCCGATCGTGCCGGCGAGCAGGGCCGCGCCGGCACCGACGATGAGGGCGATCCGCGCACCCACCATGAGCTGCGACAGCAGGTCGCGCCCCAGGCGGTCGGTGCCGAGCAGGTGGGTGGCGTTCGGCCCCTCTAGGCGACCGCCGCTGATGTCCGAGAGCGAATACGGCAGCCAGACGAGCGAGACGAGCGCGGTGACGATGATCGCGCCGGTCAGGATCAGCCCGATCACGAGCGTGGCATGGCCGCGGCGCCGGGATGCCGAGACCGGAGCCGCAGCGGCGATCTGCTGTTCCAGAGCCGTTTCATGCACAGAATCATGCGGGGCGGGGAGGCTCATCGATTCCCCGAGACGCTCGTGCGCAGGCGCGGGTCGATGATGCGCTGGACGATGTCTGCGGCGAAGCCGACGATCAGCACGAACAGCGTGCTCACGACTAGCACCCCCTGGATGTTCGGGTAGTCGTGCTGTTGGATGCCGGTCAGCAGCATGCTGCCGAGCCCAGGCAGCGTGAAGACGCTCTCGACGACCACGGCGCCCAGCAGCGTGGTCGACAGCTCGATGCCGAGCACGGCGATGACGGGGACCGAGCCGTTGCGCACGCCGTGCCGCAGCAGCGCCTCGGTGAGTCCCGCTCCGCCGGCGCGGGCGGTGCGGAGGTAGTCGCTGCCCAGCACGTCCAGGGTAGCCGAGCGCACGTAGCGGCTGATCGAGGCGCTCATGACGATGGCGATCGTGAGCACCGGCAGCGCGAGCGAGCGGAGGGCATCCCCAGGGTCCTCCCAGTCGTCGCGGGGGAAGCCGCCGGAGGGGAGCCAGCCGAGCTGTAGGGCGAACACCCAGACCACGATCACGCCGACCCAGAACACCGGCACGGCGACGCCGAGCTGCGAGAAGCCGGAGAGCACGATGCCGTACCAGCGGTCGGCCCGAACGGCGGCCGTGATCCCGATGAGCAGCGCGAGCACCAGCGCGACGACGAACGACAGGAGGGCGAGCGGCAGCGTGACGGCCAGGCGGGCGCCGACCTCGGGGCCGACCGGGCGGGTGCTGATGTACGAGTCGCCGAGCTCACCGCTCACCAGCTGCGCCGCCCACGTCGCGAACTGCTGCAGCAGCGGCTGATCGGACCCCACCTGGGCCCGCGCCGCCGCGATTTGATCGGGGGTGGCGTCGATCGACAGCAGCGCGTTCGCAGGGTCGCCAGGCAGCAGGCGGAGGAGCACGAAGATCACGATCATCGCGACCACGAGCGAGATCACGAGGAAGAGGGAGCGGCGCAGCAGATAAGGAAGCATGTTTCACGAGAAACGGCGGATGCCGGGACCAGGCGTCCCGGCATCCGCCGTCAGGTCAGGACTTGACGATGTCGTAGGCGAAGAACTGCGAGTTCAGGCCGTTCACACCGTAGCCGCTGACGTCGCTCGAGGCGACGACGATCTGCGGGTAGAGGTACAGCCAGACGCTCGCGGCATCCGCTGCGATCTGCTCGTTGACCTTTTTGAGGAGCGCGGTCTGGTCGTCGGTCGTCGTCGCCTGCTCGGCCTCGGCCACCCACTGCTGCACGTCGGCGTTGTCATAGCCCCAGTAGAAGTCGGGGTTGCCGTACCAGACGACGTCGCGGTCGTTGACGTGCTCCTGCAGCGTCGCGGTGTAGTCGAGGTCCTGGAAGACCTTGGTGTACCACTCGTCGGCGCTGATCGTGTTGATCTCGACCGTGATGCCGACCTCGGCGAGCTGCGACTGCAGGAACTCCGCGACCGCGGGGTGCGGGTCGTAGCTCGGGGTGTCGAGCGTGAACGTGAAGCCGTCGGGGTAGCCCGCATCGGCGAGTTCCTGCTTGGCGAGGTCGAGATCGTACGGGTTGACGTCCGTCAGATCGACGTACCACGGGTCGGTGGGCGGCACCATCGAGCCGATGAGGGTGCCGTAGTCGCCCCAGATGGAGGACAGCAGCTTCTCGGTGTCGATCGCGGAGTAGATCGCCTTGCGCACCAGAGTGTTGTCGAACGGGGCGACCCGGTCGTTGAAGACGAGGATCTCCTTGGTCGTGGAGGTTCCGTCGCTGACCGTGAAGTCGTCGTTGCCGTCGAACTGCGCGAGCGAGTCGGGGCTCTGCACTGTCGTGATGATGTCGACCTCGCCGGTCAGGAGCGCGTTGTTCTCGGCGGTCGCGTCGGTGAAGTACGTGAAGACGACCTCGGCGTTCTTCGCCGCGTCGCCCCAGTACTCGTCCCATCGGGTGAGGGTCAGGGTGCTGCCCTGCTTCCACTCGTCGAGCACGTACGGCCCGGTGCCGTCCTCGGTCTGGGTCAGGTCGCCCTCGGCCTCGGAGTTGATGATCCAGATGTAGCTGAGGTTGTACAGGAACGAGATCGAGCGCTGCGAGAGCGTGAACACGACTGTCGCGTCATCCGGGGTCGCGATGTCGCTGATCACCTTGAACGACGACTTGCGCGCCGACTTGGAGTCCTCGGCCGTGACCGCCTCGACGCTCGCCTTGACGTCGGCCGACGTGAGCTCCTTGCCGGAGTGGAAGGTCACACCGTCGCGCAGGGTGATCGTGTAGGTGAGTCCGTCTTCGCTCACCTCGGCGTTCTCGGCGAGCAGCGGCTCGACCTCGCCGTCGTCGGTGAGCTTGTACAGCCCTTCGTAGACGTTGMCGTTGAACGCCTCGGTGACGCCCTGGCCGCCGCCCTGGGTGTTGCTGAGGTTCTGCGGCTCGTACAGCGAGCCGATCGCGATCGTGGCGTCGTCCGCGGAGGCGGACGCGTCGGCGCCGCCGGTGCTCGACGAGCAGCCTGCCAGCAGCAGGACTGCGGCGACGGCCGCGGACGCGACGGAGAGGGATCTCTTCATGTGGGGTGATGCTCCAGGTTGCTGTGTGGATGCGACGACGGGTTACGCCGCGTAGATGTCGAAGCCGTCGCGGAATACGACGTTCTTCTCCCCGGCGCGGATCGGCAGGGGGAACCGGTTCGCGACGGGAGGCAGGGGGCAGTTGTACTGCGCGGAGAACCCGCACGGCGGGACGAAGGCTCGGTTGAAGTCCAGGACGACGTCGCCGGGTTCGCCCGGGGTGGCATCCGCTCCGCGCTGCACGTAGAGGAAGCGTCCGGCGCCGTAGGTCTCGGACCCGTTCGTCGCGTCGGCGAAGACGAGCAGGAGCTTTCCGCCGTCGTCGAACGCCGCGAGGTTGTAGTCGCGACCGTCCACTGTCACGAGGATGTCGCCGGGCACCACGAGGTCGCGCGTACCGCCGTTGTCGCGGATGTGCTCGAACGGCACGGTGCGGTCCTCGGCCACCGGCACGAAGCGGCCGGACACGACCCAGGCGGGATCGTGATCGTAGGTGTCGATCCGATCGAACGAGCGGATGGCGGGGGACGCGGCATCCCACACCCGCAGACCGAGCTCCGTGCCGCCGGTGGCGAGGTCGGTGCGCTGGATCGGCGTCACCTCGGCGGTAGCCGGTGCCGCCGCGCGCGCGGTCGCGAGATCGGCGGGATCGATGGCCCAGCGGGTCTCGACGAGGGCGAGATTGCCCTGCGGGGCGGTGACGGCGCTGCGGCGCTGGGCCTGCCAGTGGGCGTGGTCGTGGGACGTGGACATGATGAGCCAATTCTGAGAACGGGAAGGGGGATGACGTAATCGGCCGTCATTCAAGGCAATGCGGTGTTTCAGCGCTGTATTCCCTCATGCGCGCAGTGCCCGGACGCGCGTCCGCCCGCTCGATAGACTGAGCGGGCCCGTCCGCGTGCGCCCGTTGCGCCGACATCCCCAGGGGGTTTCATGCCAGGCATCGTCATCATCGGAGTGCAATGGGGAGACGAGGGCAAGGGCAAGGCCACCGACCTCCTGGGTGACCGCACCGATTGGGTTGTCAAGTTCAACGGCGGCAACAACGCCGGGCACACAGTGGTGATCGGGGACGAGAAGTACGCCCTGCACCTGCTGCCCTCCGGCATCCTCTCCCCCGGCGTGAACCCCGTCATCGGCAATGGCGTCGTGATCGACCTCGAGGTGCTGTTCGCCGAGCTCGAGGCGCTGCACGCGCGCGGCCTCGACACGTCGCGACTGCGGGTCAGCGCGAACGCGCACATCATCACGCAATACCACCGCGTGCTCGACCGCGTCGGCGAGCGCTTCCTCGGCAAGCGCCAGATCGGCACGACCGGCCGAGGGATCGGGCCCGCCTACGCGGACAAGATCAACCGRGTCGGCATCCGCATCCAGGACATCTTCGACGAGAACATCCTGCGCCAGAAGGTCGAGGGCGCGCTCGACCAGAAGAACCACCTCCTGGTGAAGGTCTTCAACCGCCGGGCCATCACGTGCGACGAGATCGTCGACGACCTGCTCTCGTATGTCGAGCGTCTCCGTCCGATGGTCGATGACACCGGGCTGCTGCTCAACCGCGCGCTGGACGCCGGCGACGTCGTGGTGTTCGAGGGCGGCCAGGCCACCATGCTCGACGTCGACCACGGCACCTACCCCTTCGTGACGTCGTCGTCCGCGACGGCGGGCGGCGCGGCCACCGGCGCCGGCGTCGGGCCGAATCGCCTCGACCGGATCGTCGGCATCGTGAAGGCCTACACGACCCGGGTGGGCTCGGGCCCATTCCCCACCGAGCTCTTCGACGAGAGCGGCGAGTGGCTGCGCTCCCGCGGCTTCGAGTTCGGCACGACCACCGGGCGTCCGCGCCGGGTGGGCTGGTACGACGCCCCGATCACGCGCTACGCCACGCGGATCAACGGGATCACCGATCTCGTGATGACCAAGCTCGACATCCTCACCGGGCTGGACGAGATCMCGGTGTGCGTCGCGTACGACGTCGACGGCACCCGGTACGACGAGGTGCCGGTCAGCCAGTCCGACTTCCACCACGCCGAGCCGATCCTGGAGTACTTCCCGGGGTGGAAGGACGACATCACCGGTGCCCGCACGTTCGAAGACCTCCCGCTCGCGGCGCAGGACTACGTGCTGGCGCTCGAGAAGATGAGCGGCACCCGCATCTCGGTAATCGGGGTCGGCGCCGCACGTGACGCCGTCATCGTGCGCCACGATCTCATCGACTGACGACCGCGTGCGATTCTGGGTAGGCGGCTACACCGCTGAGTCGGACGGCGCCGCCACCGGCATCGGCGTGCTGCTGGCCGGAGCGGCGGACGACGCGCTCGCGGGCGGACAGCTGGCGGTGGAGACGGATGCCGCGACCACAGCCGGCTCCCCGTCCTGGCTGACCCTGCACCCGATGCTGGACGTGCTCTACGCCGCGCTCGAGGCAGGGCAGGCAGTGCAGGCCTTCCGGCGCAGCGGCGAGGCATCCTTCGTCCCGCTCGGCGCGCCGATCCCCACCGGCGAGGCGAACTGCCACGTGGCGGTGGCGCCGGACGGCGGATCGCTCGTCGCCGGCTGCTGGGGCGACGGCCGCGTCGTGCATATGACACTGGATGCCGCGGGCCGGCCCTCCGCGCCGGTCATCGCCGAGTCCGCCGTCGATCCCTATGGCCCCGCCGCCGATCCCTACGGGCTCGGCGCCGATCCGTTCGGGCTCGCTGTCACCCTCTCCCCCGCCGTCGGCGTCGACCTCATCGCAGCGACCCGCGCCCTGCGCGCGGCAGCCGGCGAGGAGTACGCGCACCTCATTCCCGACCACGACGCGGCGCCCGAGGTCGAGCCCGGCGCGGATGCYGGGGACGAGGCATCCCGACCCTCTCGCGCCCACCAGTCGGTCTTCCTCCCCGGCGGGCTCGTCGCCACCACCGACATGGGGCTCGACCTCGTGCGCTTCTGGCGATCGGGCCGAGGCGGACTGCGGGCGCTCCAGCAGGTCGTCCTGCCCCAGGGGTCGGGCCCCCGGCACATGGTGTGGCACCCGAGCGGCCATCTGTACGTCGTGACGGAGCTGTCCCACGAGATCTTCGCGCTCGCCGCGGACCAGGCCGGATCGTGGCGGATCGTGGGCGGCACGACCCTCGGCGGCGGGATCCTCCCGGACGACACCGCGGCCGAGCTTGCGGCGTCCGCCGACGGCTTCTTCCTCTATGCCGGGGTGCGCGGCAGCGACACGATCGCCACGGTCCAGGTGCGCGGCGAGGGCGAATCGCTCGCGCCGGTCGCCCTCGTCGAGGCGGGCGTGCACTGGCCGCGTCACCACGTCATCCACCGCGACACGCTGTTGGTGGCGGGCCAGCTGTCGAACGAAGTGGTTTCGCTCGGCCTGGACACCCGCACGGGGGTGCCGGGCCGGGTGCGCCATCGCGTCGACGTGCCCTCGCCGACGTGCCTCGTCCGCGCGCGCTGAGGCGTCGTCGGGTCGCATCGGCGTTTCGTCGCCCGATTCGGGTGAGCGCGCGGCAGTGCGGGGTCCTCCAGGGCTACCCCGTGCCTGCGGTCCGGACTAGCGTCGAGCGTGACCCTGGGAGTCCGTGGCGCCGCCCCTGATGAGGTGGTTCGCCGGGCTCCGCGAGCGTCTGATCCGCATCAAAGAAGGGAAGACAATGGTCGATTTCCGTTACGGTCCAGTCGAGCTGTTCCTGCTCGGTCTGGAGGGCGAGCGCCCCGACCCCGCCGTCATCGCAGAGCTCGTCGCACTCTCGGAGAGCGGCGTGCTGCGCGTACTCGACTTCGTGGTCGTCTCCAGGTCGGAGGACGGTGAAGTCACCGTCACCGAGATCGAGGACGACTCCGATCGCTACGGCCTCGGTGCTCTCGACCTCGTCCTGACCGGACTCACCGGCCAAGAGGACATCGCCGAGCTCGCCGAGCTCGTCCCGGCGGGCGGCTCGGCAGCACTCGTCGCGCTTGAGCTCCTCTACGCGCGCCGGCTCGCAGGCGCACTGGCCGCCACCGGCGGTCTCGTGCTGTCGGCGCAGCGCATCCCCGCCCCCATCGTCAACGCCATCGTTGACGCCATCGAAGATGAGGTCGACGAAGAGATCGACGCCATCGAGAACGAAGGAGAAGAGTCATGAGACGCAGAATCGGACGCCCGGGGCTTGTCGGGCTCGCCGCTCGCACCGCCGTCGTCGCGGGCACGGCCAACGCCGTGAACGGCCACATGAACAACAAGCAGCAGCAGAGATCTCAGGACGAGTGGGAGCAGCAGCAGTATCAGGCTGCTCAGCAGCAGGCGGCCATGAACGCCGCCGCGCAGGAGGCCGTCGCGCAGCAGCTCGCCGCCGCGCCCGCTCCTGCCGCCGTCGCCGCCCCCGCGCCGGCTCCGGCCGCTGAGGTCGACATCGTCGCATCGCTGACGAAGCTCGCTGCGCTGCGGGATGCCGGTGCCCTCAGTGACGCCGAGTTCGACGCCGCAAAGGCCCGGCTCCTGGCCTGACCGATTGAGGTGGGCGCTCCGTCCGGTTCACCCGATACGGGTGATCGGGCGGAGCGATCCGGCGCCGGGGGGCGAAACTGGAGGTCTGCCCGGCCCCCCTTCCTTGTCCTTGGAGGCAAAATTGTTTGACAACTTCTGGAATATCGTCCTGTGGTTCTTCTGGGTCTTCGCCTTCGTGGCGTACCTGTTCGTCCTGATCTCGATCTTCGGCGACCTGTTCCGTGACCGGAAGCTCTCGGGCGGCTGGAAGGCGCTGTGGGTCCTGTTCCTGATCTTCGTGCCGTTCCTGACGGCACTGATCTACCTCATCGCGCGCGGCTCCGGCATGCAGGAGCGCAGCATCGCCGAGGCGCAGAAGGCTCAGGAGGCGACCAACGCCTACATCAAGTCCGTTGCCACATCGAGCGCCGCGAGCCCCAGCGAAGAGATCTCGAAGGCCGCCGCACTTCTCGCAGCCGGCACGATCACGCAGGCGGAGTACGACCAGCTCAAGGCACGCGCCCTGGCCTGATCGGCACGAAATACGTCCTCGAAGCGGCGGTATCCACTCGGATGCCGCCGCTTCGTCGTTCCCTCAGGACGGCCCTGAGGGACCCGATTCACGCGGTTGCAACCCAGTCGGGATACAATCCGAACCGCGACGCGCCTTTTCCGGATACCCGACAGTCGTCCGGATCGTGCGCAGCTCGTCGGTGCATCCAGCCCTCCTACTGCCCGCGTGCCCGTCGCCGGGGGGACACGTGAGGGAGGTCGCAGTATGACGTTGCCGACGTCTGCGCTGTCATCGCCACGGTGGCTCCAGCACCGCCCGCCGCATCGACAGCCGGCCACGCTCGATCGCGCCCGGCTCACCCAGCTGCTCGAGCACGCGGTCGCCTCGAACCGCGTGACGATCGTGTCCGCCCCGAGCGGCTTCGGAAAGACGATCGCGGTAACGACCTGGACCGAATCCGTGCCGAACGAGGTGGCCTGGCTCGCGCTCGGTCCCATGGAGGGTGAGCACGCCTACGTGGACGGAGAGATCATCTCCGCGATCGCGGCCATCGCGCGCACGCGGGATGATCTCGGCCTGGTCGGCCCGGTCGGAGTGGATGCGGGCACGGCCGCGCAGGGCGAGCTGCACCGTCGACTGTGGGAGGCGCTCGCCGATGCGCAGGAGCCGCTGATCCTCGTCGTCGACGACGCGCAGCGGGCGCACGAGAGTCTGGCCGCAGGTCTGCTCGGAGCCCTCATCGCCGATGCCCCGCCGGCGCTTCGGATCGTGCTCGTGGGCACCACCCCGCTCGAGCTGCAGATGTCGCGCTTCATCCTCAGCAATCCCGAGGTCGTCATCGGGGCCGAGGCGCTCGCCTTCGAGGCACCGGAGGTGGCCGCGCTCGCCGCGACGATGTCGACCGGTGCCGATCCGGTCGCCGTCCACGCGGACACCGCGGGCTGGCCGATCGCCGTGCGCCTCGCACTCCTGAGCGGTGCCGGTCCCCGGGCGGCGACCTCCGGGCGCGGCGGGGGTCTCATGCGCGAATACGTGCGCGATGTCATCCTCTCCGCGCTGCCTGCGGATCTGGCGCGATTCGTCATGGAAGCCGCCGTCTGCGACGAGCTCACCCCTCGACTTGCGGTGGCGCTCACCGGCCGCGCGGATGCCGTCGCGATGCTCGAGGACTGCCGTCGACTCGGCCTGTTCCTCGACCGGCACGACAGCCCGACCGGACCGGTCTATCAGTGGCATTCCCTGTTCGCCCGCTATTGCCGCGACCTGCTCGCTCAGGAGGACCCCGCGGCCCTCGAGGTGCTGCGCCGCCGGGCGGCCACCCTGCTGGCGGAAGCTCGCCCGCTCGACGCCGTCGCGCACCTGCTGGCAGTCGACGATCCCGCTGCGGCGACGGCCATCATCCTCGACAGCTGGGTCGCCCTGGTCGCGGGCGCTGAGGCGGGCGATGTCGACAGCGCGTGCCTGTCGCTGCCCGCCCCGTTCGGGGACGACCCGGCGATCCAGCTGGTCCGCGCGTGCGCCTGCGACGTCATGGGCGAGCGCAAGGCGGGGCRGGATCTCTTCCGCCGCGCGACGGCCGGCTCCCATGACCCCGACGAGCGCTTCGAGCGCACACTGGAGCTCGCGCGCCTCTTCCTGCTCGATGAGCGCGCCCTGATCGGCGAGGCCACCGAGGACGTGCGTCGCCGACTCGTGCACGCGAATGCCCGCTCCGCCCGCGAGCAGGCGGCGATCACCTTCCTCATCGGCTGGGCCGACCTGCGGTACCGCATGGATCCGACCCGCATGATCGAGACGCTGGAGTCCGCCGTGCGTCAGACGGCTGCCGTGGGCGACGCAGCGATCCTGCGGCGGGCGCGCGGTTGCCTGGCCTTCTCGCTTGCCCTGGCCGGGCGGCTCGAGAGCGCGCGAGTGGTGCTGGTCGGTCTCGCCGATGACGATCCCGAGGAGTCGATCTGGCAGACGAACGCGGGTGCCACCGCGCTGACCGCTTCCGGTCTCGTCTCGTACTGGGCGATGGACACCGCCGCCGCGGAGCGCGATCTGCGCAGCGCCATCGCCTTCGGCAGCGGGCACAACCGCACCTTCGCCGATCTCGCACGGGTGTTGCTCGCCTGTGCGGCGGCGTCGGGAGGCGACCAGCGGTCGTGTCGCCGTGCGGCCCTGGAGCTGCAGTTCCTGCCCAGCTCGGAGCTGCACGGTGTGGTCTGGCCGAAGATGCGACAGCTGGCGATCGCCCTCCTGGAGGAAGCGGTCGGGCACCACGACCGGGCGGTGGCGGTGGCGCGCGGCTTCCTCGAGGAGTCCTCGACGCCTCTGATCGCCGTGCTCGCCGCGGGGATCCTCCGACGCAGCGGCGATCCGACCGCGGCGCTGCAGATCCTCAAGCATCATTCCGCCTACGGCGAGGTGACCTACTTGAGGGTGGCGACGCTCGTCACCCGCGCGATGCAGCACTGGACGGCAGGTCGCGCGCCTGCCGCACATGAGCTCTGCGAGGAGGCCCTCGCGGTCGCCGAGAAGGAGACGATGCGGATTCCGTTCGCCGAGGACGACGCCGAGCTGCGGCAGCTCCTCGGCGCGCACATCGCGTGGGGCACCGCCCACGAGAAGTTCCTCATGTCATGCCTGCGGCCGAAGACCGGCAGCACGCAGCTGGCCGCGCTCTCGGTGCGTGAACGCGATGTCTTCGAACAGCTGCGCACCACGCTGACCACGACCGAGATCGCGAGTCGGCTGGGCGTGTCGGTGAACACCGTCAAGACCCACCAGCGGGCGATCTACCGCAAGCTCGGCGTCTCCTCCCGGCGAGAGGCGCTCCGCCAGTACACGTAGCCCGCTAGATCTTGGCGTCCTGCTGCTTGAAGAACACCTGTTTGATGATCAGCAGGATCGATGCCGTGACCGGGATCGCGACGAGGGCTCCGATGAAGCCGAGCAGCGTGCCGCCGATGAGGGCGCCGATCACCACGAGTGAGCCGGGGATCTCGATCGCCCGGTTCATGACCTTCGGGGTCAGCACGTACGCCTCGATCTGGATGTAGATCAGGTAGCAGATCGCGAAGATCAGGGCGGCGACGGGGCTCGTGAACAGCGCGATGATGGTCGCGACGATCCAGTACAGCACGGGTCCGATCAGCGGGATGATCGTGATCGAGAAGGCGAGCACACCCATGAGGAGCGGGTAGGGCAGACCCAGCACCGCGTGCAGGATGGTCGCCACGACGGAGTTGAAGAACGCCAGGATGACCATGCCCATGAGGTAGCCGCCGACGGAGTCGGTGATCTGGTCGGTCATGGCCCGCACCCCGACACGGCGACGAGCCGGTGCGAACTGCATCAGCGAGTCCTTGATGCCGGGGAGCGATGCGGTGAAATAAAGGGTCAGCACCACGACGATCAGTGCGCCCGAGACGGCTTCGGCGATGCCGGCGCCGACCTTGAGCAGGCCGCCCCCGATCGCCGCGACGTTCTTCGGGTCGCTGAAGAACTTCTCGACCTCGCTGATGAGGTCGGTGAGACCTGTGCCGAAGATCCCCTCCAGCCAGGCGTAGAAGGGGGTCTTCTCGAACTTGGTGATCGTCKCCGGAAAGTCCTTGATGAACGAACTCACCTGCTCGACCAGGGTCGGCACCACGAGCAGCAGCAGGCCGACCGCGAGGACGAAGCCGGTCAGGAAGATGATGGCGATCGCCCATCCCCGCTTGACCCCGTGCCTGACGAGCCACTTGATCACCGGGTCGAGGCCCAGGGCGGCGAACGCCGCGAGGCCGATGTAGACGAGGATCGTCGAGATGTTGGTCAGTGCGATGCCGAGCAGCAGGGCGACGAGCCCGCCGAGGGTCAGCAGCAGACCTACGGTGAAGGGATTGTCGAGTCGGGCCCAGAACGATCGGCCCTGGCTGTGCTCAGTGCCTGTGACAGAGGCACCGGACTCGGCGACCACGGCGACGGTGGTGGCTGCAGGCACCGAATCGGGCGGAATCGGGGACTTCGCGCTGTCGTCAGTCATGCCGTCAGGATAGGGCCGACCGGGGTGCCGTCCGCGGAGGGATCGCCCGGCGCCGGTTTTCGTCATCCTTTCGGGATGAGCGGGCTTCAGAGCTTTGCGTCCTGCCGTGGCACGTAGATCCGTTTGATGATGAGCAGAATCGACGCCGTGATCGGAATCGCGACCAGTGCGCCGAGCAGGCCCATCAGCGTGCCGCCGACCAGGGCGCCGATGACGACGAGCGCGCCAGGGACGGAGACCGCCTTGCTCATGACGCGCGGCGTGAGCACGTAGGCCTCGAGCTGCATGTAGATGAGGTACACGATGGCGAAGATGAGCGCGGCCGTCGGGTCGGTGAACAGCGCGATGACGGTCGCGAAGATCCAGTAGACGACCGACCCGATGAGCGGGATCAGGGTGATGCAGAACGCGGCGATCGCCATGAGGCCTGGAAGCGGGAGCTGGAGGATCAGGTGCAGCGCCAGCGCGATCATCGAGTTGCAGAACGCGAGGATCACCATGCCGGTGAGGTAGCCGCCGATCGACCCAGTGATCTCGTCGGTCATGCTGCGCATCGTCGGGCGGCTGCGGGCGKGGACGAGCGTCACCAGCGCGTCTTTGATGGCCGGCAGACCGGCGAGGAAGTACAGGCTCAGGACGATGATGATGACGCCACCGGAGATCGCCGAGGCGATGCCGATGCCGAGATGGACCACACCGCCGCCGATCGCCGCGAGGTTCGCGGGGTTGAGGAAGAACGCCTCGACGTGATTGAGGATCGTTCCGATCTGGTCGCCGAACGCCCCCTGGGCCCAGGCGTAGAAGTCGGTCTGCTCGAAATTGCTGATCAGCGCCGGGATGTTGGCGACCAGCGTGCCCAGCTGGGTGAAAAGCGCCGGCACGACGAACCACAGCACGAGGACGAGCAGGATCGCGAAAACCGCGTATGCGATCACGATTCCCCACGCGCGACTGAGCCCGCGCCGTTCCAGCAGACGCACCACCGGGTCCAGGGCCAGGGCGGCGAACATCGCCATGACGATGTAGATCACGATCGTCGAGAGGTTGAGGAAGGCGACGCCCAGGGCGACCGCCGCCAGCGCGCCGATGGTCAGCGACAGCCCGATCGCGAAGGGGTGCCCCAGGTTCGCCCAGATCTCGCGGCGCGGGGGCGCCGGAGAGACTACCGCGGTCTCAGTGGGTACGGCCGCATCGGTCCCGGCCGCCGGATCCGCGGAGAGGCGCTGCGCGGCATCCGTCCCATCGCTCATGGGCACACTCTAGGAGTCTCAGCGGGCCTGTGTCAGCGGGGTAGGGTCGAGGCACGAGGAGGCATGCCATGACCGACGAGGACCCGTCGCTGACCCTGCAGCACCTGCGCGGCAGCATCGACAACATCGACGCGGCGCTGATCTTCATGCTCGCCGAGCGCTTCCGCTCCACGAAGCAGGTGGGTCAGCTCAAGGCTGAGCACGGCATGGCACCGTCCGATCCGGTGCGCGAAGAGCAGCAGCTCGCCCGCCTGCGTCGGCTCGCGATCGAGGCCGACCTCGACCCCGAGTTCGCCGAGAAGTGGTTCAACTTCGTCGTCGCCGAGGTCATCCGCCACCACACCGCTGCCGCAGACAGCCGCTGAGGAACGATGCCTGATCAGGGCACGGCGCGCCGCAGTGTGAGGAAGGCGATGCCGGCGAGCACCGCGCCGAGCAGCAGGCCCCACAGCGACAGTCCGATGACGCCCTGGCCGGCCACCCACTGCCAGACCACGCCCCACGCGTCCACGCGGCCGACCACCCAGGGCCCGAGGACGAAGAGGGCCCCGATCCCGACGAGCACGGCCGTGAGTGCGACGCCGCCGAAGCGCTTGTAGATCGTGGCGATCCAGAAGCCGATCACGAAGAACAGCATCGCGAGGGCGAAGTTGCCGAGGAAGGCGCCGACTGGCCCGTACTCCCAGACCCAGGGCAGCCCGAAGAAGTACCCGTCGAAGCCCCAGCCATCGGTCGCCTGCTCGAGGAGACCGCCTACGACGGCGATCCCGCCGAGGATCGCGGAGGTCAGCGCCGCCGTGAGCAGAGTGCCGAGATAGAACTCCCAGCGCGTGACGCTCATCGCCTGCGAGAACGGGAAGGTGAGGGTGAGCGCCTGGATGCCGACGATGCCGAAGTACCAGATCGGCGCCTGCTGACCGGCGCCGTAGAAGGGGCCTTCAACCCCCGACCCGGCGAGGATCGCGTAGATCGCGAGCGTCATCAGGAACGCGGCACCCAGGATCATCAGGGGGATCCAGATGTAGGTCTGCCTGTTGATCAGCTGCATCCGGACGACGCTGACCGTGCGGTTCATCGCAGTGCTCCTTGCTCGACGGCGGCGGTTCGGTCGGGATCGGCTCCGGAGACATGCTGCGTCAGGCGCACGATGAGCTGCTGCAGCGATACCGGTGCGACCTCGAGCCCGGTGGCGGCGAGCCGCTCCCGCTCGCCGGCCGACAGCGCACCGAGCACGGTGACGGATGCCACTCGTCCGAGGCTCTCCCGGTGGATCACATCGCGCCCTGCGACGAAGGCCTCGACAGCGGCGGCGTCGCCCACGATGTTCGCCGCACGGTCGCGGACGGCATCCGTGTCTTCGTCCATGATGATCCGCCCCCGGTCGATGACCAGCACCCGCTCGATGAGATTCGACACCTCGTCGATCAGGTGACTCGAGAGCAGGACCGTGCGCGGGTGCTCGGTGTAGTCCTCGAGGAGCCGGTCGTAGAAGATCTGCCTGGCGACGGCGTCGAGACCGAGGTAGGGCTCGTCGAAGAACGTGATGTCGGCACGCGATGCCAGGCCGATGATCAYGCCCACCGCCGACAGCTGCCCGCGGGAGAGCTTCTTGATCCGGCGTGTGAGCGGCAGCTGGAAGTCGTCGACGAGCCGATCGGCGAGATCCTGGTTCCAGTTCGGGAAGAACAGTCGCGCGGTGGCGAGGGCGTGCTTGGGCCGGGCGTCGTCCGGGTACTTCTGGCTTTCGCGCACGAAGCACATCCGCCGGAGCACCTTGGCGTTCTCGTAGGGGCTCTGTCCGAAGATGCGCACGTCGCCGGAGGTGGCGAAGTTCTGCGCGGTGAGGATCGACATGACCGTCGTCTTGCCCGCGCCGTTGCGTCCGAGCAGGCCGTAGATCGTGTCCTTGCGGATCCGGAGGCTCACGTCGTCCACCGCGAGCGTGTCGCGGTAGCGCTTGGTGAGGTGGTCCACCTCGATCACCGTGTCGGGGGCTGCGGTCATCGTTCGGCTCCTTCCGGGGAGACGGATGCCGCGCCCCCGCCGCCGTTCGCGGCGCGTTCGCGGATGAGTTCGGTGAGGTCGTCGGGCTCGAGCCCGAGCGTGCGTGCCTCGGCGAGCAGCGGCTCGACGAATCGATCGGCGAACGCGGCGCGGCGTTCTGCGCGCAGGAGTGCGCGGGCTCCGGGCGAGACGAACATCCCGATCCCCCGCCGCTTGTAGAGCACGCCCTTGTCGACGAGCATGTTCACTCCCTTCGCCGCCGTGGCCGGATTGATGCGATAGAACGCGGCGAGTTCGTTCGTGGACGGAGCCTGAGCCTCTTCGGACAGGCTGCCCTCGACAATCGAGTCCTCGACGCGCTCTGCGATCTGCAGGAAGAGCGGCCTCCCCTCTTCGATCACACCCACTCCGTCTGTTGGTTAGTTACTTGACTAGCTAACCATGCATCCGCGAGGACTCGCCTGTCAAGAGCGACATCGGCCCCAGCGGGTGCGCGGGCGGAGCGAGGTGGGGTAGACAATGGGGAAGGACATCGAGGCAGAGCGGAGCGGGTCGTGGCGGAACACCCCATTGCGTTCGTGCTGGGTGGTGGTGGGGTGCGCGGCGCCGTGGAGATCGGCATGATCGATGCGCTGCTGCGCGCCGACATCCGACCCGATCTCGTCGTCGGCACGTCGATCGGCGCGATCAACGGAGCGCTGGTGGCGAGTGATCCGACCCTGACGGTGATCGAGAAGCTGATGACGGCGTGGACGTCGGCCGAGGCGAACGCGGTCTACGGCGGCTCGCTCGCCACCCAGATCAGCCGGCTGGTGAAGACCAAGACCCATCTGAACTCCCCCCAGCCCCTGCGCGAGCTGCTCGAGCGCAATCTGGGCGCGGACRCCACCTTCGAGGGGCTGACCGTGCCGCTCCAGGTCGTGGCGGCGAGCATCGAACGCGCCGCCGAGCAGGTGTTCGACTCCGGGCCGCTCATCGACGCGGTGCTGGCGTCGTCGTCGGTGCCCGGGCTCCTGCCCGCGACCCGCATCGGCGACGAGCACTACATCGACGGCGGCATCGTCAACTCGATCCCGATCGAGCAGGCCGTGCTCGCCGGGGCGAAGACGATCTTCGTGCTGCAGGTCGGGCGGGTCGAGACGCCGCTGGTCGCGCCATCCTCTGCTGTCGACACCGCGCGCGTCGCGTTCGAGATCGCCCGGCGCCACCGCTTCGCCCGCGATCTGGCGACGCTCCCCGCGGACGTCGACCTTTACGTCCTGCCCACCGGCGGTCCGCTGGAGGGGGACGACACCCTGCGTTCCTACCGGAAGATGGAGACCGTGCGCCTGCGCATCGACCAGGCCTACGAGGCCAGCCGGGACTTCCTCATCGATCGCGGACTCGCGTCCGCCCCGGTCGTGACGGGAAGCGAGGACTGATGCGGCTGCCTCCGCTCTGGGTGCGCCGCGTCGTCGTCGCCCCGCTCGTCATCATCATCTCGGTCCTGCTGCTGGTGCTCTCGCCCCTCTGGCTGCTCGTCGCCCTTGCGCTGACCTCGCTCGTGCCCGGACGGTTCCGGCTGCCGCGGGTGATGTGGCTCATCACGGTCTACCTGCTCTGGGACTCGGTGCTGCTGATCGTCCTGCTGGCGATGTGGATCGCGTCGGGCTTCGGCTGGAAGCTGCACTCGCCCGCCTTCGTACGAGGGCACTATCGCATCGGCGCCGCCGCGCTGCGCGTGCTCTTCTGGATCTTCGGCGGCGTGCTGCGCCTCTCGATCCACACGAAGGGAGCGGACGGAGTCGACGCGGATGCCGCGGCCGCCGCGTTCCGGGAGCTCTTCGCGCCCGGCACGCCGATCATCGTCGCCAGCCGGCACGCCGGACCGGGCGACTCGTTCATCCTCATCCACGCCCTGCTCAACTTCGTGGCCCGGCGGCCGCGCATCGTGCTCAAGTACACGATGCAGATGGACCCGGCGGTCGACATCCTGCTGCACCGGATTCCGGCGCGATTCATCGTGCCCTCCGGGTTCGGGGCCAAGGGCGGCCCGAAGGGCGGAGGCCGCGGCGTCGAGGACAGCCTGAAGGACCTCGCCACCGGTCTCGGGCCCGAGGATGCGTTCGTCATCTTCCCCGAGGGCGGCAACATGACCTCGACGCGCCGCCGCACCCGCATCGATCGGCTGCGGGCTTCTGGACGCACGGCGCTCGCCGACCGCGCGGAGGCGATGGTCCACGTGATGCCGCCGCAGCCGGGCGGGATGCATGCCGCGCTCGAGGCATCCTCCGACGCCGACGTCGTGTTCATCGCGCACACCGGACTCGACCGGCTCGTGACGACGGCCGACATCTGGCGCGAGCTGCCGATGGACAAGCAGATCACGATGCGCGCCTGGCGGGTGCCGCGGTCGGAGATCCCCGTCGGCCGGCCCGCCCAGGCGGAGTGGCTGTTCGACTGGTTCGAGCGGGTGGATCGCTGGATCAGCGAGAACGAGGAGCCGACCGCGGACTGACTGCGGCGGTCAGGGTCGCGGCTTGGGGTGCACGATGCGTCCAGGCGCCGTCTCGGTGGTGCGCGCCGGCACCGGCCAAGGGCCCGCAGTCGAGGTCGACGGCTGGGGACCGGTCGACCCCGCCGGCGAGGCCTGCGGTGCTGCCGTCGGCTTTCCGGGAGCAGGAGCCGGCGCGGTCTGGGCGGTGGCTCCGGTCGTGAGCTCGAGCGAGACCTGCTTCTCGAGCACGACGATCGCCTCGTCCGACAGCGAGATGAGTCCGTCCAGCTCCTCGCGCACGCGGCGATAGGCGAGCTGGCGCTCCGCCGGCGTCGCGGCCTGGTCGATCGCGACGCTGAGGAGCTGCTTCGCGGTGTCCAGGCGCTTGCGCTCGTTGTCGGTGAACCCGGAATCGCGGATGCGGCGGGCGTCGCGTTCGGCCACGTCGAAGGCGACCTCGAAATCGGTGACAGCGCTGCGGTACTCGGCGAGTTGGTCCCGCGTGAGCTTGGTCTTCGCTGTGGCTGGACGCAGGCCGTCGGCCATCTTCTTCGCGCGCAGGAACGCCGCGGTCAGCGGCTGGCGGCCATCGCTCATGGCGGGGTAGGCGATGAGCTTCGCGATGTCGAGTTCGTACTCGAGCCAGCGCGCGGTCACGGCATCGTGCGCCGCGAAGAGCCGCTCGAGCTGCGACTGCGGGGGACGGCCGTCGCCGTTCTGCTGCTGCCACGGCGGCGCGGGCCACGGCGGGGCGGACCAGGCCTGGGTCGCCACGGGGGCAGTCGGTGTCGCGGACTGCGGCCCTGGAAGCGCGACAGCGCCGCGGCCGCGAGCGGCCGCCTCCGCCGCCTTGAGCTCGGCCTTGGCGTGCAGCACTTCGAGACGTCGGCGGTGGCGACGGCGCGCGCGACGCTCCCAGGCGCCACCGACGCTCGCCATCACGCCCATGAGCGGGAAGACGAGCCACCAGTAGCCGCCGATGAACTGGAAGACGGGCTCCACCCTGTCATGCTAACCGTCGCGGGGCGCCACGGTGCTGGGGGTCTGCCGTGCAGCCCGCTGGGAGCCCACCGAACCGAGGTGCTCAGCTCACCGCGGGGGCGATGTCGGAGGCCGCACCCGCGCCATGGCCTCCGCCGACCAGGCAACCGCGCGCTGGGCACTCCACAGGAGGTCCTGCGCGGTATCGGCCCAGTGGCCGAACTCGTAGCCGAGCGGCTTCGCCTGCCCCGAGGCTTGGCGAAGCACCGACTCCTCGGCGGCGTCGAATGCACTCTCGACCCGTCTGACCGCGTCACGATAGGCGGCGAAATCCGCAGGCGTCATCCGCGCGGCGGCAGAGCTGGGACGCAGCTGCTGAGCGATCGACTGTTCGCGGAGGAACGCGGCCATCACCGGCGATCGGCCATCGCTCATCTCGGGATACGCGATCGCCTTGGCGGGATCGGTCTCGTACTCCATCCATCGGACGAGCACCGCGGTGTGAGCGGCCATGACCTTCGCAAGTGGAAACTCGGCGGGGTCGGAGCCGATCCGCGGCATCGTCGCACGCATGGTGCGCAGGTTGATCCGCGCGGCACGGAGGCCCGCAGAAGCTGCCCTGGCCGATTGCCTCGCGTGGGCGAGCGCGCGGCGCGCAGCCGCGAGATCCCGCTCCGATGCGCTGTGCGCGGACAGCTCGGCCTGCGTGCGCGCGACGTCGGCGCGAGCAACCGCGACATCGGCTCGCCCTCGGGTCACGGCAGCGCGCGCGGAGCTCAGATCGCGTCTCGCGGCGTCCAGTCCCAGCCGGCGTGCGCTCACGGTGCGCTGGCCGCGCAGACCGAGCCAGCCGAGGGCGCCCGCGCCGATCGTCGCCGGCGCGATCCACCAGACGTCGGCGACGAAGACCAGAAGCGGATCCACGGGGCCATGGTAGCCGCGCCGGAAGGGATCAGGCTGGGAATCAGGCCCTGATTCAGCCGAAGAGCAGGGCCAGCACTGTCGCGCCGCCGCCGACGAGGATGAGGCTCACGATGACGACCCACGCGATCGCTTTGACGCGCTTCTGCCGGGTGTCGTTCAGGCTCGTGTACTCGTCGTCGTCGGACATGGGTCCAGCCTAGAGCGCCGGCTCGGTCACGGTYGGACCGAACACGGCAGGCAGGGTCGCGGTCGACCGGTCGCGCAGCTCGGTGAGCGGCACAGTGAACAGTCCCTGCACCTCGAGCGCGGGCGCATCCCCGTCGCCGGGTGCGTCGGTGACGCCGATGCGCAGCACCGGGTAGCCGCGCCCGTCGCACAGACCCCGGAACTTCACGTCGTCCTCGCGAGGCACCGAGACGATGACCCGTCCGGTGGACTCCGAGAACAGGGCGGTCGCGGCATCCACGCCGTCGCGCTCCATGAGCTCGGTGAGCCAGACGCGCGCGCCGACGCCGAAGCGCATGACACCCTCGGCGAGAGCCTGGGCGAGGCCACCGGACGACAGGTCGTGCGCGCTCGAGACGAGCGACTGCAGCGATGCCGCGTGCAGCAGGTCGCCGAGTCGCTTCTCGCCGGCGAGGTCCACCGCCGGCGGGCGTCCGCCGAGGTGGTCATGGATGGTGCCCGCCCACGCCGATCCGCTCAGCTCGGTCGCAGTGACGCCGAGGAGGTAGATGTTCTCGCCCTCGTCCTGCCAGCCGGACGGGATGCGGCGTCCCACGTCGTCGATGATCCCGAGCACGCCGACGACCGGCGTCGGGAAGATCGGCACATCGCCGGTCTGGTTGTAGAAGCTGACGTTGCCGCCGGTGACGGGGATGCCGAGTTCGAGGCATCCGTCCGACAGTCCCTCGACGGCACGCGAGAACTGCCACATGACCTCGGGGTTCTCCGGGCTGCCGAAGTTGAGGCAGTCGGTGACTGCCGTCGGCACGGCGCCGGAGACGGCGACGTTGCGGTACGCCTCGGCGAGGGCGAGCTTCGCGCCCTCGTAGGGGTCGAGCTGGCAGAACCGCCCGTTGCAGTCGGTCGCGATCGCGAAGCCGAGCCCGGAGTGCTCGTCGACGCGGATCATGCCGGCGTCGTCGGGGAACGACAGGGCCGTGTTGCCCATGACGTAGTAGTCGTACTGGTTGGTCACCCACGCCGTGTCGGCGAGGTTGGGGCTCGCGACGAGCTGGATGAACTGGCTGCGGAGCGTGTCGGCGTCGAGGTCGCGCGGCAGGGCCGTCGCCGAGTCGTCGCGGAGCGCGTCGATCCAGGTCGGGTACGCCACGGGCCGCTCGTAGACGGGGCCGTCGACGGCGACCGTCGAGGGGTCGACGTCGACGATCTGCTCGCCATGCCAGAAGATCTGCAGACGGCCGTCGCCGGTGACTTCACCGAGCACGCTGGTCTCGACATCCCACTTGCCGACGACCTCGAGGAACGCGTCGAGCTTCTCGGGCGCGACGATCGCCATCATGCGCTCCTGGCTCTCGCTCATGAGGATCTCCTCGGGCGTGAGCGTGGGGTCGCGCAGCAGCACCTTCTCGAGGTCGACGCGCATGCCGCTGCCGCCGTTGGCCGCGAGCTCGCTCGTGGCGCACGAGATGCCGGCGGCGCCGAGGTCCTGGATCGCTTCCACCAGATCGTCGCGGTACAGCTCGAGGCAGCACTCGATGAGCACTTTCTCGGCGAACGGGTCGCCGACCTGCACGGCGGGCCGCTTGGTCGGGCCGCCGTCGGCGAACGTGTCGGACGCGAGGATGGATGCCCCGCCGATGCCGTCGCCGCCGGTCCTGGCGCCGAACAGCACGACCTGGTTGCCTGTGCCGCTCGCGTTGGCGAGCTTGAGGTCCTCATGACGGAGGACGCCGACCGCGAGGGCGTTGACGAGCGGGTTGCCCTGGTAGACAGCGTCGAAGACGGTCTCACCGCCGATGTTGGGCAGGCCCAGGCAGTTGCCGTAGAACGAGATTCCGGAGACGACCCCGTGCACGACCCGCGCGGTGTCGGGGTGGTCGATGGCGCCGAAGCGCAGCTGGTCCATGATCGCCACAGGGCGGGCGCCCATCGAGATGATGTCGCGCACGATGCCGCCGACGCCGGTCGCCGCACCCTGGAAGGGCTCGATGTAGCTCGGGTGGTTGTGCGACTCGACTTTGAACGTGACCGCCCAGCCCTCGCCGATGTCGACGACGCCGGCGTTCTGGCCCATGCCGACCATGAGGCGTTCGCGCATCTGGTCGGTGACCTTTTGCCCGAACTGGCGCAGGTAGATCTTGCTCGACTTGTACGAGCAGTGCTCGCTCCACATCACGGAGTACATCGCCAGCTCGCCGCTCGTGGGCCGGCGGCCGAGGATCTCGCGGATCTGCGCGTACTCGTCGGGCTTGAGCCCCAGTGCGGCGTAGGGCTGCTCGCGCTCGGGCGTGGCAGCGGCGTTGTCGACGGTGTCTGCGGCAGGACGAGCCGCAGTGGTCTTTGAGGGGGTGGTCACGCGGCTGAACTCCAGGATCGGGCCGATGCGAATCGGGGGTGCCGGACGCTACCCATCCTATCCGCGCCGGTGCCGACCGCCGGGCGGGCCGCAGAACGCTCAGTCGACGTGGAACACTTCCGGGATCGTGTGCCACCACTCGCCGTCGGTCGCTTCGGGCACCGCGCGCTGCATCGGACCGCACACGGCCCACCAGCGCTGCGTGGCTTCGTCCTCGGCCATCGCCGCCATGTCCGCCTCGTAGTCGTCGCCGACGTACTCGAAGAGCGAGAAGAGCAGGGTGCCGTACCGGTGGATGGAGTAGTTGCGGATGCCGCTGCGGGCGATCTGCGCGAGCACCTCGGGCCACACCGCCGCGTGGACGCGCTCGTACTCCTCGATGAGCTCCGGGTCGAGCCGGATGACCTGGGCGACGCGCATCAGGCCGTCAGGGGCCGGACGCGGACGTGCGTCGCCCCGCCGTCGACGTCGAGCGCGGTGCCGGTCGTCGAGCCGGAAAGCGGGCTCGCGAGGTAGCAGATCGCGTGCGCGACCTCTTCGGCGGTCACGAGCCGGCCGATGGCCTGCCGGGCGTCGAGCGCGGCGCGCTCGGCCTCGGGGTCGTCGGCCTGGGACAGCAGGCGGTCCACCCAGGGCGTGGCGGCGGTCCCGGGGCACACGCAGTTGACCCGGATCCCCTCGCGCACGTGGTCGGTCGCCATGGCCCGGGTGAGCGCCAGCACGGCGCCCTTCGACGCCGAGTAGAGGGCGCGCAGCGGCAGGCCGCTCTGCGCGGCGATCGAGCTGGTGTTCACGATGGCGCCAGCCGGGCTCTCACGCAGCCACGGCAGCGCCGCGGCCGAGACGCGGGCCATGCCGATGACGTTGATGTTCAGCACGCGCGCCCACTCGTCGTCGTCGTTGTCGGCGACGGTGCCGGCCGCGCCGATCCCGGCATTGTTGATGAGGATGTCGATCCGTCCGAAGCGCTCGCCGACGGCCGCTATCGCGGCATCCACCGACGCGCGGTCCGCGACATTGGCGGTGAACCCCGCGAGTGGGGCGGGGACCTCGGGATTGAGGTCGAGCACCGCGACCTGCGCCCCGCGGCCCGCCAGCTCGAGTGCCGTGGCCAATCCGATCCCGGATGCGCCGCCGGTGATCACGGCCACCAGGCCTTCGAAGTCGTTCGCGCTCATGCCTGCTTCATCTCCTGTCGGGCTCATCCGAGCCCCTCGATCTCGAGTCGGTACCACGCTATGGCAGATAGGCGATGAATCTGCTCGAGCTCCGCTTCCGAGACGTCGAGCGCCGCGTGGAGTCCATCGAAGGTGCGGGCGTACCCGCCGGCGAGCAGGCACACCGGCCAGTCGCCGCCGTACATGAGCCGCTCAGGGCGGAACGCGGCGACGGCTTCCGCGACGACGGGGCGGAGGTCCGCCACGGTCCACGAGTCGGGGGCTCCGGATGCGCTCGCGAGGCCGGAGAGCTTGGCGGCGACGTTCGGCGATGCCGCTGCCGCGCGCAGCAGCGAGCGCCACTGCGCGAGGGCCGCGGCATCCGCTCCGATCGGCGGCTTGCCCAGGTGATCGATGACGATCCGCAGGGACGGATGCCGCGCCGCGAGCACCGGCACGAGCGCGAGGCCGGCGGGGCCCGAGGTCACCACGTCGAACGCGAGACCGGCCGCGGCGAGGCGATCGAGGCCCGCGGCGACGTCGTCGCGCAGCACCCAGCGGGTGTCGGCCATGTCGTGGATGAGCGCGCGCACGCCGACCACCTTGCCGGTGGCGAGCCGGTCGGTCAGGGCCTCGTCGAGCCCAGGACCGGCGAGTGGGAGCCAGGCCACCACACCCGCGACCTCGGGATGCGCGGCGGCTTCGGCCAGCATGCGATCCGTGTCGCCCGCCGTGTCGGCGGCCTGCACGAGCACGACGTGGTCGACACCCAGGGCTGCGCGCTCCGCCGTGAGATCGTCGAGCCCGAAGTCGTGGTCGAGCGTGGCGAGGTCGGGGGTGATCCAGCCGTAGTCGCCGGACGCGCGCTGCCAGATGTGGGTGTGCGCATCGATGATGCCGCTCACGCGGTGGCCCCCTGCCAATAGCCTCCGTCGGGGAACCGGTACTCCTCGATCGACGGAGCGAGGATCTCCGCGCTGTAGCCGGCCTGCGTCGGGATGACGTAGCGGGCGTTCTCGACGATGCAGGGGTCGGCGAAATGCTCGTGCAGGTGGTCGACGTACTCGGTGACGCGGTGCTCGGTGGTGCCGGTCAAGGCGATGTGGTCGAAGATCGACAGGTGCTGCACCAGCTCGCACAGGCCGACGCCGCCGGCGTGCGGACAGACCGGCACCCCGCGCTTGGCGGCCATCAGATACACCGCGATGATCTCGTTCACGCTCGCCAGCCGCGCCGAGTCGATCTGGCAGTAGTCGATCGCCTCGGCCTGCAGCAGCTGCTTGAACAGCACGCGGTTCATGCCGTGCTCGCCGGTGGCGACACCGATCGGCGCGACCGCCGCCCGGATCGCCGCGTGCCCGAGCACGTCGTCGGGGCTCGTGGGCTCCTCGATCCAGTGCAGGTCGTAGTCGGCGAGGGCCCGCACCCACTCGATGGCCTCGGGCACATCCCACATCTGGTTCGCGTCGATCATGAGCTTGATGTCGGGGCCGATGGTCGCACGGGCGAGGGCCACGCGACGGCGATCCTCGTCGAGGTCGCGGCCGACCTTGAGCTTGACGTGGGAGTACCCCTCGGCCATCGCCTCCCGCAGCAGTCGCACCATCTTCTCGTCGTCGTATCCCAGCCAGCCCGCGCTCGTCGTGTAGCAGGGGTATCCGCCGGCGGCGGCGAGCTCGGCGGTCCGCGCCGCGCGCAGCGGCTCGGTCGCGCGGAGCATCTCGATCGCCTCGTCGCGGGTCAGCTCGTCGGAGAGGTAGCGCAGATCCAGCGTGTCGACGAGGGTCTCGGTGGGCAGCTCGACGAGGAAGCGCCACAGCGGCTTGCCCGCCCGCCGCGCGGCGAGATCCCACACCGCGTTCATGACCGCGGCCATCGCGAGGTGCACGACGCCCTTCTCCGGCCCGAGCCAGCGCAGCTGCGAGTCCGACGCGAGCAGACGGTAGGTGCCGCCGAGGTCGCCGACCACATCGCCGAGCTCCCGGCCGACCAGTCGGTCCGCGTAGCTGCGCGCCGCCGCGGCGCACAGCTCGTTGCCCCGGCCGATCGTGAAGGTGAAGCCATGCCCGCGGAGCGGGGTGCCGTCCGCGGACTCGTCGGTGGTCAGCACGACGTAGGCGGCCGAGTAGTCGGCATCCTGGTTCATCGCGTCGGAGCCGTCGGCGGTGACGGATGTCGGAAAGCGCAGGTCGTGGACCTCGACGCCGGTGATCGTGCTCATGAGACCTCGGGGATGTGGCCGGCGGCGGCGAGGGCACGCCACAGCGCGTCGGGGAGGGGGGCGGTGAGACGGGCGACGGTCTCGCGGGCCTGGCCGGGGCCGCGCATGCCGGCGACCACCGACACGACCTGCGGGTGCCGCAACGGGAACTGCACCGCGGCGGCAGGCAGCGAGGCGCCGTGCTCGCGGCAGATCCGCTCGATGTCCCGTGCGCGGGCGAGGATGTCGCCGGGCGCTTCGGCGTAGTCGAAATGGGCGTCGTCGGGCACATGCTCGCGGCTGAGCAGCCCGGAGTTGTACACGGCGGCCGCGACCACCGCGACGTCGCGCTCAGCGGCGAGGCGCAGCATCCGCTCCGCGCGATCCTGCTCGAGCAGCGTGAAGCGGCCGGCGCACATGACGATGTCGACGTCGGTCTGCTCGATGAGATCGGCGAGCATCTCGCCCTGGTTCATCCCCGCGCCGAACCCGCGGATGACGCCTTCGTCGCGCAGTTCGGTCAGCGCCTGGGCGCCGGTCGTCGAGGCCGCCTCCCAGTGCTCGTCGGGGTCGTGCATGTAGGCGATGTCGATGCGGTCGACGCCGAGCCGGTCGAGGCTGTCTTCGATCGAGCGCAGCACACCGTCGCGGCTGAGGTCGTAGACCCTGCGGGTGTCGGCCGGCACATCGAAKCCGTCCGCCAGATCGCGCTGCCCGGCGGTCTCGGGGCTGGGCACCAGCAGGCGGCCTACCTTCGTGGACAGCACGTAGTCGCCCCGGGGGTAGGCCGCCAGCGCGCGGCCGAGCCGGCGCTCCGAGAGCCCGAGGCCATAGTGCGGAGCGGTGTCGAAATAGCGGATGCCGCTGTCCCAGGCCGCGCGGACGGTAGCCTCGGCCTCCTCGTCGGACATCGCCCGGTAGAGGTTGCCGAGCTGCGCGCAGCCGGCGCCGAGCACGCTGATCTCGAGCCCGCGGTGCGGGCGTGTGGGAAGAGTCATGACACGATCCTGTCCTCGATCGCGTCGCGATCCCAGTCGATGCCGAGGCCGACGGTCTCGGGGGCGAGCGCCCGGCCGTCCTGGATCGTCATCTCGGTGCGGGTGATGCCGCGCAGCTGCGGGATGTGCTCGACGTAGCGTCCGTTGGGGACCGCGGCGACGAGGCTGACATGCAGCTCCATGAGGAAGTGCGGGCACACGTGGACGTTGAAGGATTCGGCGAGATGCGCCACCTTCAGCCACGGTGTGATGCCGCCGATGCGGGCGACGTCGACCTGGACGATGCCGGCCGCGCCGCGGTCGAGGTACTCGCGGAACTGCGCGATGGAGTACATCGACTCGCCGACGGCGATCGGCGTCGCGGTGGAGCGGGCGAGGCGCACGTGCCCTTCGATGTCATCTGCCGGGAGCGGCTCCTCGATCCAGCCGAGGTCGAGCCCGTCGAAGAGGCGCGCGCGACGGATCGCCTCGGTCGCGGTCATCGACTGGTTGGCGTCGACCATGAGGTCGAACCCTGGCCCGACGGCGTCGCGGACGGCGGCGAGGCGCTCGCGGTCCTCGTGGCCGCTCGGCTTGCCGATCTTGACCTTGACGCCGCTCAGGCCCTTGCGCTGCGAGACGACGGCGCCCTCCACGAGGTCGTCGACCGACAGGTGCAGCCAGCCGCCTTCTGTGTCGTAGAGCGGCACATCACGGCGGAAGCCGCCGGCGAGGCGCCACAGCGGCAGTCCGGCGCGCTGCGCCGCGACATCCCACAGAGCGGTGTCGACTGCGGCGAGGGCGAGCGAGGTGATCGCGCCGGTCGTGGTGGCGCGGGTCGAGGCGAACAGGCGGTGCCAGATCGCCTCGATGCGATCGGCCTCCTGGCCGATCAGCAGGTCGAGCAGGTGATCGCGCAGCATCGACAGCACCGCGCGCCCCCCTGTGCCGATCGTGTAGGAGTAGCCGCGGCCGTGCAGGCCGTCGCTGGTTTCCAGTTCGACGAAGATCGTCTCCTGCTTGACGAAGCTCTGCACGGCGTCGGTGCGCTCCGTTTCGACGGCGATATCGACGAGGAAGGCGCGAGCATCGGTGATCGTGGTGGCCATGGTGCTTTCTGATGTACGAAAGATCGTATTTGATCTTCGACCGCTATAGTGCTTCAGAACGGATGCGGGTGTCAAGCGAAGGTGGTGCGATGTCGACGATGGATCGTATCCCTTCGCTCGCGAGCGGTGTGCGGGTGATGCTCGGCGACGAGGTGCACGCCGTGCTGCAGCTGGCGATCATGGATGGCACGATTCCGCCGGATGAGCGCCTCAATGCGGGGGAGCTCGCCCGGCGATTCAGCGTCTCGCCGACCCCCGTGCGCGAGGCGCTGGCGAGGCTGGAGTCCGACGGCCTCGTCGAGAAGCACCCGCTGAAGGGCTACCGCACGACCGATCTGCTCGCCGAGCAGGAGCTCATCGACCTCTTCGAGCTGCGCCTGCTGCTGGAGCCCGGAACAGCCGCGCGCGCCGCCGAGCGCCGGCAGGCCGAGGACTCGGCCGGGCTTCGCCGCGAGATCGAGCTGGCGCGTTCCGCGATCGGCCGGCCCGACGCATACTCTGTGCTGTCACAGCACGACGTCCGCCTGCACGACACGGTCTTCCGTGCCGCGCGCAACGAGACCGTGCGGCAGGCTTACGCGCGCACGCACTGCCATCTGCACACCTTCCGCCTGGCCTACAGCGGCGCGTACGTCGCGGACACCGTAGACGAGCACGCCGCTGTCGCGGACGCCGTCATCGCCGGAGATCCGGCGGCGGCAGAAGCCGCCATGCGGCGGCACCTCGAGCAGTCCCGTGAGCGGCTGCTGCGGGTTTTCGGCTGAAACGACGAAGGCCGCGCCCGGACCGGGCGCGGCCTTCACCAGCGGGTGTCAGACCTTGCGGAACTGAGCGACCATGTGGCACTCGAACGGGTCGCGGGCGGACAGGCCGACGCGGTTCAGGTACTCGATGACGATCCCATAGGACTGCAGCATCGTGGTTTCGGTGTACGGGACATCGAGCGTGTTGCAGTAGTCCTTGACGATGACGCGGGCCTTCGAGAGGTGCGGCCGCGGCATGCTCGGGAACAGGTGGTGCTCGATCTGGTAGTTGAGGCCACCCATGAGCGTCGTCGCCCACCAGCCGCCGCTGACGTTGCGCGACGTGCGCACCTGCTTGGTGAAGAAGTCGAGCTTCGCGTCGCGGTCGATGAGCGGCATGCCCTTGTGGTTCGGGGCGAAGCTTGCGCCCATGTAGACGCCGAAGACGGCGAGCTGGACGCCCAGGAAGGCGAAGGCCATGCCGAGGGGCAGCATCCAGAACAGGGCGCCCAGGTACACGGTGAAGCGGAGCGCAATCAGCGACAGCTCGATCCAGCGGCCCTTGACGTTCCTGGAGGTCGTGAGGTGCTTGACGCTCAGGTAATGCAGGTTGAAGCCCTCGAGGGTCAGCAGCGGGAAGAACAGCCAGCCCTGGCGCCGGGTGATGAACGTCATGATCCACGGTGTCTTCGCGGCATCCTCTTCGGTGAAGCGGATCGTGTCGATCTCGATGTCGGGGTCTTTGCCGACGCGGTTCGGGTTGCCGTGGTGGCGAGTGTGCTTGGTGTCCCACCAGGCGCTGCTGGTTCCGACGATGCCGTTGCTCAGGATTCGTGCGAGCCGATCGCTGGCCGGGCCGGAGCTGAGGATCTGGCGGTGCCCGGCCTCATGCGTGAGGAACGCCACCTGGGTCAGCACGATGCCGAGCGCAGCGGCGATGAGCAGCTGGAACCAGCTGTCCCCCAGCAGGATGAAGCCGGCGATGCAGCCGGCCATTGCGAGCAGCAGGCCGGTGCCGACGAGGGCGTAGAACCAGGACGCCCGGCCCAGGAGGCCGGTCTCGCGGATGACCTGGGAGATCTGCGTGTAGGCGCGGGTCAGCGGCGGGAAGTTCTCGGCGCTGGCGTAGGTCTGGCGGATCGGGCCGAGGCGGGCCTCCGGCGTGTTGGTGGCGACGGTGGTGATGGTGGCCATAGCGCACCTTCTTCGATCGGGAACCCGCGGCGACGGGGGTTCGTTTCCAGCCATGGGCGGACGCCGATCGCTATGCCCCACACTACGGACCCGACATACCGGCGGAGGCATGCGTTGTGATGGAATTGTGATGTCCAACGACGTCAAAATGGTGTCACAATGACGTCATGCAGATCTCAACGCATGTGGAAGCACTCCAGCGACAGCTGATAGCGACCGCCGCCGCCGGCACCACCGAGACGGAGGAGATCGCGGGCAGGCTCGTCGTCGCCCTCGATGCGTCGGCGCGGGTCGCGATCCTCGAGGCGCTGTCCGAGGCCGCCGCCGAGATCACCCGCGACCTCGCGCCCGGCGCCGTCGACGTTCGCCTGCGCGGACGTGACGTCGAGTTCGTGGTGAGCCGTCCGGCGGCCATCCTCGACGCTCAAGCGGCGGTCAGCGCGCCGCGGGCGGGCACGGTGGGGGATGAGACGGATGACGGGACCGCCGCGCGCACCACCCTCCGGTGGCCCGACTCGCTCAAGAGTCGCGCCGAGGCCGCCGCCGCGAGTGAAGGCCTCTCCCTGAACACCTGGCTCGTCCGCGCGGTCGGTGCCGCGCTCGATCCCCGCCCGGTCGTGCGGGAGAGCAGCGGCTCGACCTTCTCGGGGTGGGTCCGTTGACCAGCTTCGCTGTCACGGGCGTCGGGGAGGTGCGCGTCGACATCCAGATGGGCCGAGCCGAAGTCCTCGCCGCGACGCGGGATGACATCTCGGTCTCCGTGCTGCCCAGCAACCCGCGGCGGGCCGGAGACCGCTCGGCCGCGGAAGCGGTCAGGGTGGAGCGGATCGGGCAGACGGTCGTGGTGACGGGTCCGTTCCGGATGAACCTTTTCGGGCCGGGCGACTCGATCGACGTCGTCGTGGAGGTGCCCGAGGCATCCGTCGCCGACGTCGAGGTGAAGTACGGCTCTGCCCGTCTCACCGGTGCCCTCGGTCCCGTTCGCGCGGTGGTTGGGTACGGCGACCTCACCGTCGACCGGGCCGAGCGGCTCGAGGTGAAGGGCGGCCACGGGGAGTTCCGCATCGGCCGGGTCAGCGGCGACKCCGACTTCACCTTCAAGTCGGGTTCGGCGCGCCTCACCCACGTCGGCGGCGGCCTTCGGATCAAGGGGTCCGACGGTCCGATCGTCGTGGACTCGGTCGCAGGGTCGGTCGACGCGGTCACCTCGAGCGGATCGATGGAGTTCGGCACGCTGTCGTCGGGGGCGACGATGCGTTCGGCGTACGGTGCCGTGCGGGTCCGGGACATCGTCCGCGGCGCGGTGCGGGTCGACGGCTCCTACGGGTCGGTCGATGTCGGCGTACGGCAGGGCACGGCCGTCTGGGTCGATGCGACCGCGCAGCACGGCGTCGTCCGCACCGACCTCGCGGCGGACGCAGGCCCCGTCGAGGGCGAGGACACCGTCGAACTGCGCATCCGCACGGGTTACGGCTCGATCGCGATCCACCGTTCCGACACCCGCGCCTCGGAGGAGAAGTCATGACCTCCCCCATCTGGGCGCGAGCGCCGCTGACGTCCGACCGCTGTGCGCGCGCGGCGGTCAGGCGCGGCTGAGGGCGTCCTCGAACGCGACCCACGCGAGCATCGCGCACTTCACGCGCGCGGTGTACTTCGAGACGCCCGACAGCGCGGCGGCGTCGCCGAACGTGTCCTCATCGAGGTCGATCGTGCCGCGGGAGCGCAGCGCCTCGCGGAAGCCGTCGATGAGAGCGGATGCCTCGGCCCGCGGCATCCGCTCCGTGCGCGGCACTCCATCCGGGTCGAGGCGTACGAGCTCCGCGAGCATCGAGGCGGACGCCTGCGAGATCGAGCAGCCCGCGCCCTCCCACGTGACGTCGCGGACGGTGTCGCCCTCGACGCGGACCCGGACGGTGATCTCGTCGCCGCAGATCGGGTTGCGCTGGTGCGAGGTGGCGGAGCCGGCCTCGTCGTCGGCGAGCCCGAACCCGACCTTGCGCTTGTAATGGTCGAGGATCAGCTCCTGGTAGAGCGACTCGAGCCCGCTCATCGGCCGACCCCGAAGAACCCGCGCACTCCGGCGACCGCTTCGAGCAGCAGGTCGATCTCGGCTTCGGTGTTGTAGAGCGCGCCGCTCGCGCGCACCGAGGCGGTGAGTCCGAAGCGGCGGTGCAGGGGCTGGGCGCAGTGGTGCCCCACGCGCACGGCGATGCCCCGGGAGTCGAGGAACTGGCCGGCATCGTGCGCGTGCACCCCGTCGACGTCGAAGGCGCACAGCGCGACGCGCTGCACTGCCTCCCCGGTCGCTGAGCTTGTCGAAGCGTCCCCGAGCAGGCGGATGCCGGGGATCGAGCGCAGCCCGTCGCGCAGCCGTCGCTCGAGGCGCTGTTCGTGGGCGTGCACCGCATCCATCCCGATCGCGTCGAGGTAGCGGATGGCGGCGGCGAGCCCGATCGCCTGCGAGACCGGCTGCGTGCCCGCCTCGAATCGCTGCGGCGGCGCGAGGTACTGCGCCTCGTCGAGGGTGACGGTCGTGATCATCGACCCCCCGGTGAGGAACGGAGGAAGCGCCGCGAGCACGTCACGGCGTCCGTACAGGCCGCCGATCCCGTAGGGCCCGAGCATCTTGTGGCCCGAGAACACGGCGAAATCGACGCCCAGCGCGGGGAGGTCGAGCGGCAGGTGCGGCGCGGACTGGCACGCGTCCAGCACGGTGAGGGCGCCGGCCGCCTGGGCGAGCGCGACGAGCTCGGCGACCGGGTTCACGATCCCGAGCACGTTCGACACGTGCGGGAACGCGACGACCCGCGTGCGCTCGCCGATGACGGATGCCGCGGCATCCATGTCGATCGTGCCGTCATCGTGCACCGGAATGTGCCGCAGCCTCGCGCCGGTGCGTGCGGCGAGCTCCTGCCACGGGATGAGGTTGGCGTGATGCTCGGACTCGGTGACCACCAGCTCGTCGCCCGGCGCGAGCGCGAGCCGGCGCGCGGCATCGCCGCCGCGACCGGCCGAGGCGTTGCCCAGCCCGTACGCGACGAGGTTGATGCCGGCGGTGGCGCCGCTCGTCCAGACCAGCTCATCCTCGGCTGCCCCGACGAACCGCGCGACGGTGGCCCTCGCATCCTCGAACAGCTCGGTCGCCTCGGCGGCCAGCGTGTGCGCGCCACGGTGGACCGCGGCGTTGGACCGGGTGAGGAAGGCGACCTCTGCGTCGATCACCGCACGCGGCTTCTGGCTCGTCGCGGCCGAGTCGAGATACACCAGCGGCACGCCGTTCACCTGCTCGGCGAGGATCGGAAARTCGGCTCGCAGCGACTCAGGGCGCAGCGACGCGGGCGCGGGCACGGTCGAGGTCATCCCTCCAGGCTACGCCGACGCGCCCGGGCCGGGGCCTCGCTATGTGCCCTCGGAGTCGGGCCCGGACTTCTTCGCGACCGGAATCGCGCCTGTGCTGGGGTCGAACGGACGCCCCGCTCGCTCCTGGCCGGGGAGCGGCCGGGAGCGCCGGCCGTAGATGAGCTCCGAGGAGTCCAGCAGCCAGGGCACGAGGGTGATCGTGACGCCGTGGATCAGCATGAGCTGCTGACCGATGCGGCCCGCGCGCCGGTTGTGCAGGAGCGACTCCCACCAGTGCCCGACGATGTACTGCGGCAGGTACACGGTGATCACGGTCGAGCCGTGCTTCTCGCGGTACACCTTGATGAATTCGGCGACGGGCTGCGCGTAATAGCGGTACGGCGACTCGATGATCACGAGCGGGATCGGCATCCCGTGCTTCTCCCACTCCTTCTGCAGCGACCTCGCCTCCTCCTTCGTGACGGCGACGTGGAGCGCGATCGTCTTGTCGTGACGGGCGGCGAGGGCGTAGTCGATCGCCTTCACCACCGGCTTCTGCAGGCGGTTCACAAGGATCAGGGCGACGTCGCCGGACGACCCGAAGTGCATCCGGTCGTCCATCTCGATCTCGTGCTCGACGTCGCGGTAGTAGCGGTTCACGCCGATCATCAGGACCGCCAGGATCGGGATCGCGATGAACACCAGGTAGGCGCCGTGGGTGAACTTCGTGATCGTCACGATGACGAGCACTGACACCGTCATGGTGGCGCCGAGGGTGTTGATGATGAGCCTGCGGATCGTGCTGCGCCGCTCGAGGACTGCCGACCGCTGCCGCTGGGCGTCGGGCGGGAGCTTCTCGCGCATGTTCCGCAGTGCGCGTTTCCAGTGGCGCACCATGCCGATCTGGCCGAGCGAGAACGACACGAAGACGCCGATGATGTAGAGCTGGATCAGGGTCGTGAGGTTCGCCTGGTAGATGATCAGCACGCCGATCGCGACGATCCCCAGGATGATCATGCCGTTGGAGTAGACCAGGCGGTCGCCGCGGGTGTTCAGCGCCTTGGGCGCATAACCGTCGCGGGCGAGCACCGAGCCCAGCAGCGGGAAGCCGTTGAACGCGGTGTTGGCCGCGAGGAGGAGCACGGCCGCCGTCGCCGCCTRGATGACGTAGAACGGGATCGACCCCATGCCGAAGGTGGCCGACGCCACCTGGGCCATCAGGCTGGGCTGCGGGTTTGCGCAGTCGAAGCCGATCAGGGTGCACGGATCCTCGGCGTAGTGCACGCCGGAGATGAGGGCGAGCGCCGTGAGTCCCGCGAACAGCAGCGCAGCGATCGTGCCCATGAGGGCCAGGGTGGTCTGGGCATTGCGGACCTTGGGCTTGCGGAAGGCGGGCACGCCGTTCGCGACGGCCTCGACGCCGGTGAGGGCGGAGCAGCCGCTGGAGAACGCCCGCAGCACGAGCAGGATGACCGCCGCCTGACCGAGGTTCTCGGCCTGCACGCCGTAGTCGTGGCTGGATGCCACCGGCGGATTGCCCAGGAGGGTCTGGGTGAGCCCGACGACGACCATGACCCCGACGGATCCGATGAACACGTAGGTCGGGATGGCGAAGAGGAGCGACGCCTCGCGCACTCCACGGAGGTTGACCACGACGATCAGGATCACGAACCCGACGGCGAGCTCGACCCTGCCGGGGTTCAGGAACGGCAGCGCCGAGATGATGTTGTCGACGCCGGAGGCGACCGACACCGCGACGGTGAGCACGTAGTCGACGAGAAGTGCGGCTGCCACGACCACGCCCGGGACCTCGCCCAGGTTCTTGCTGGCGACCTCGTAGTCGCCGCCGCCCGAGGGATACGCCTTGATGAGCTGGCGGTAGCTGATCACCACGACGATCAGCAGCACCACGACGGCCGTCGCCACGTACGGGCTGAAGGAGAGGAACGCCAGTCCGCCGGTGAGCAGGATCATCAGCAGCTCCTGCGGCGCATACGCCACGGACGACAGTGCGTCGGAGGCGAAGATCGGCAGTGCCATCTTCTTCGGAAGCAGGTGGTCGTCCATCACTTCCGACGACAAAGGGTCGCCGATGAGGATGCGCTTCGCGATCGGGGAGTCAGCTGACCCGGGCTCGCGACTGTCGTTGGTCACGGCGGGCGAGACTACGCCCGTTCCGGCGGGTAAGCAATTCACCCGCGGGCGGGTCGCCGGTACCCGTGGGGAGGGCGGCCCAGGGGCGCGCGGTGGCGCGCCACGGTCACCGAGCGTCGAGGAACTCCCGGGCGGCGACCGTGAGCGCGTCCACGCCGCGCTCGATCGTCGGATGCAGCACCGGCGCGAAGAACGGCGAATGGTTGGTCGGGATGTCGCGCTCGAGGGTGCCCGCCGTCACGGCATCCGCGTACTTCTGGGGGTCGACCCCGCCCCAGAACCAGTAGACGAGAGGAACGCCGGCCTCGCGGGCGAACCACGAGACGTCCTCGCTGCCGGTGAACATGCCAGGGTCGATGACCGTCCCMTCCCCGAATGCGCGATCGAAGGCATCGGTGAGGCGGGCGGTGGCGGCCGCGTCGTTGATCGTGGGCGGCAGCGAGTGGTCGACGACGATCACGGGTGGCTCCTCCGCGCCGGAGGCCTGGGCCTCGGCGCGCACGACGCGCTCGACCTTCTCGAGGATGCGGGCGCGCGCGTCGTCGTCGGGGTACCGCAGGCTCAGCTCGAGCTTGGCCTCGGCCGGGATGATGTTGTTCTTGAGCCCCGCGTGGATAGAGCCGACCGTGACGACCGCGACATCCCGGGGGTCGACCTCGCGCGACACGATCGTCTGCAGCCGCATGACGGTGGCGGCTGCCATCACGACCGGATCGATCGTGGAGTGCGGGCGCGAGCCGTGGCCGCCGCGCCCGAGGAGGGTGACCGTCAGGCCGTCCGATGCCGCCATCTGGGTGCCGGGGCGCACGCCGATCGTGCCGGCCGGGAGTGGGGTGATGTGCTGACCGAGCACGATGTCGGGGCGGGGGAAGCGGTCGAGCACACCGTCCGCGATCATCGCCTGGGCGCMCTGGCCGTACTCCTCGGCAGGCTGGAACACGGTGACGACGGTGCCCGACCACGACCCGCGATCGGCGACGAGCCGCTCGAGCGCGCCCAGCATGGCGGTGATGTGCATGTCGTGCCCGCAGGCGTGCATCACCGGCACGTCGAGGCCGGCGGGGTCGGTGCCACGCGCCGTGCTCGCGTAGTCGAGGCCGGTGCGCTCGGCGACGGGGAGCGCATCGGTGTCGGCGCGCAGCCACACCACGGGACCCGGCTCGGCGTCGGAGCGCGCGTTGCGGATGACCGCAGCGATCCCGGTCCGTCCGATGCCCGCCTCGAACTCGATGCCGAGTGCGGTCAGATGCTCCGCGATGACGCCCGCGGTGCGGGTCTCCTGGAAGGAGAGCTCCGGATGCCGGTGCAGATCGGTGTAGATGGCTTCGAGGTCGAGAGACATGGCCCCGAGCCTACTCAGACGCTCCATCCCCGTCAGGCCGGCGGCGGGCCCGTCGATCCGCGGATGATGAGCTCGAAGGGCAGGTCAGCGCGGGCGAGCGGCTCGCCGTGCTCGTCGAGCGCGGCAAGGATCGCCTCCGCGGCTCGTTCGCCCTGCCGGAGGGGGAACTGGTCGACCGTGGTCAGCCGGAAGAACTCGCCGAGCTCGTGGCCGTCGATGCCGACGATCGAGAGGTCCTCGGGGACGCGGCATCCGAGTTCCCGGGCGGCCAGGAGGGCGCCGATCGCCATCTCGTCGGAGGCCGCGAAGATCGCCGTGGGTCGCGCATCCGGCCGCTCCAGCAGGCGCCGCGCGGCGCGGAATCCGCCTTCGATGGTGTACTCGCCCGGCTGGAAGGGCGAGTCCATCGGGGGAATGCCGGCATCCGTCAGCACCTGCTCGAACCCGCGCCGTCGCTGGGTGGCGACGCGGAAGTCGCCCTCGAACTCGGGGCTGGCGCCGATGTGCGCGATGTCGCGGTGGCCGAGCGCGACGAGGTGATCGACGGCCAGACGCGCGACCGCGACCTCGTCGACCACGAGCGTCGTCAGTCCAGGGGTGGGGCCGCCGATCGCGATCACCGGGAGGCCGATCTCGAGCAGCCACTCGGTCTCCTCGGCGCCCAGGTCGATCGAGATCGCGATCATCCCGTCGACCCGCCGGCGGCGCACGAAGGTCTCGAGGATCTCGCTGCGCTGCGCCAGGTCCGCCGTCAGCGTGTAGAGGGTGATGTCGTACCCATGCCGCTGCAGGGCTGTGGCGGTGCCGCTGAGCACGGTGCTGAAGAACCAGCTGTTGACGAACGGCACGAGCACACCGATGTTGCGGTTGCGGCCCGAGGCGAGGCTCGACGCCGACGCCGACACGACATAGCCGAGGCGCTTCGCGGCCGCTTCGACCCGCGCACGGGTGGCGGCGGCGACGGGCCCACGTCCGCTCAGCGTGCGAGAGACGGTGGCCGTCGACACGCCGGACGCGCGAGCGACCTCGTCGATGCTCACCATGGGCGGTTCCTCAACAGCTCCCCTGCGTCAGACGGAGAGCCACACCGCCGTGTCGACGGGCAGCGAGGAGCCGGAGAACGGCTCACTCGCCGCGATCACCGTGCCGCCGGGAAGGGCGACCGGCTTCGCGCCGAGGTTTGCAACGACCGTCACATTCCCATTCCGGAATGCGATGACGTCCGCGCCGAGCCCATCGATCCACTCGACCGTCCCTGCGCCGAGACCGCGTGCGCGACGAGCGGCGAGGAGCGTGCGATAGAGCGAAAGGGTCGATGCCGGATCCTTCGCCTGCACCGAACGCGCGAGGGCGGCCCACTCGGCGGGCTGGGGCAGCCATGACGCGCCGTCTGGGCTGAACCCATAGGCAGGGGCATCGGCGCTCCACGGGATCGGCACCCGGCAGCCGTCACGGCCGTAGCGCTCGCCGCCGCTGCGGAACCAGGTCGGGTCCTGGCGCACATCGTCGGCGAGTTCGACGACCTCGGGCAGGCCGAGCTCCTCGCCCTGGTAGAGGTACGCCGAGCCGGGCAGTCCGAGCATCACGGTCGTCGCGGCACGCGCCCGGCGCAGGCCGACTTCCGCGATGGGCTTGCCGGGTGACTTCGGTCCGATGCCGGTCCCCTGGGGGCTCTCCGCAGTCAGGGCCAGCCGCGATGCGTGCCGCACGACGTCGTGGTTGGAGAGCACCCACGTGCTCGGAGCGCCGACGGCGCCGAAGGCCTGCAGCGACCCGTCGATCACGCTGCGCATGGCCGCGRCATCCCACCCAGTCAGCAGGTAGGGGAAGTTGAACGCCTGATGCAGCTCGTCGGGGCGCACCCACAGCGCGGTCTGCTCAGGAGTCGGGAGCCATGCCTCGGCGCACAGCGCGCGGTCACCGTCGTACTCGGCGAGCACCCGGTGCCATTCGCGGAAGATCTCGTGGACGCCGTCCTGGGCCCAGTAGGGCACGTTCTCGTCGGCGCCGCCCATCGAGTCGGTGTCGGCAGGCGGGATGTAGTCGGGGAGCCCTTCCGTCTTGACGAGGCCGTGCGCGACATCCACCCGGAAGCCGTCCGTGCCGCGATCGAGCCAGAAGCGCAGGATCCGGCGGAACTCCGCGTGCACCTCTGGGTTGGACCAGTCGAAGTCGGGCTGCGTCACGTCGAACAGGTGCAGATACCACTGGCCCGGCTGCCCGTCGGCCTCGATGACGCGCGTCCACGCGGCACCGCCGAAGACCGACTCCCAGTTGTTCGGCGGCAGCTCACCCTGCGTGCCCTCGCCCTCGCGGAAGAGGTAGCGCGCGCGTTCGGGACTTCCCGGGCCGGCGGCGAGGGCCTGCTGGAACCACACGTGCTGATCGGACGAGTGGTTCGGCACCAGATCGATGACGACGCGGATGCCGCGGGCATGCGCCTGCGCGAGCATCTCGTCGAAGTCGCCCAGGGTGCCGAAGAGCGGGTCCACGTCGCAGTAGTCGGCGACGTCGTAGCCGGCGTCCTTCTGGGGCGATCGCTGGAAGGGGCTCAGCCACAGCGCGTCGACGCCGAGGGCCGCGAGGTCGTCCAGATGCGCCGTCACACCGGGGAGATCGCCGATGCCGTCGCCGGAGGCGTCGGCGAACGACCGCGGGTAGATCTGGTAGATGACGGCGGTGCGCCACCACTCCGCGCCGGGAACAGAGGGTGCGCTGGCCGCGAGGGCGACAGTGTCCGGTGAGGTCATGGATCCAGGCTAGTGCAAACGCTTACATTCCTCGCCGGTCGACGGCTGAGAACATGTTGCGCGGCTAAGGTTGGCGCGTGTCCACCGCCTCCCTCGCGCATGCCGAGTCCCTGATCGTGACGATCCGCGACTATCCCGAGCCGGGCGTGCTGTTCCGTGACATCACCCCGCTTCTCGCGGACGCCCGGGCCTTCCGCTCCGTGATCGATGCCATGATCGAGCCCTTCGCCGGCCAGTTCGATGTCGTAGCGGGGATCGAGGCGCGCGGGTTCCTGCTCGCCGGCGCCGTGGCGATCGCGGCTGAGGTGGGGCTGGTGCCGATCCGCAAAGCCGGCAAGCTGCCTCGGCCCGCGGCATCCGTCTCGTATGACCTCGAATACGGCTCCGCCACGATCGAGGCCCACGATGACATCGCCGACGGCACCCGGGTGCTGCTCGTCGACGATGTGCTGGCGACCGGCGGCACGCTGTGCGCGGCGCACGAGCTGATCGCAGCGCTCGGCGGCACGGTCATCGGCACGACGGTGCTGATGGAGCTCGAGGCGCTGGGCGGCCGCGCCGCCGTCGGCGACGTGCACGCGCTGTTCTTCGGCTGAGATCGCCCGCTCAGCCGGAAATCACCACGTTGACCGCGGGTTCTCCGGCCTGCATCCGCTCGATCTGGGTGCGTACGAGCCGCGCGATCCGCGGGCGCATGGCGCTCGACGCACCGCCCACGTGGGGCGAGATGAGCACGCCAGGCAGACCCCACAGCGGGTGCCCGGCGGGCAACGGCTCCGGGTCTGTGACATCCAGCGCGGCCCGGATGCGGCCACGGCGCACATGGTCGACGAGGGCATCGGTGTCGATGAGCGGGCCACGGCCGACGTTGACCACGAGCGCACCATCGGGGAGAGCTGCGAGGAACCCATCGTCCACGATGTGCCGCGTCCGGTCCCCACCAGGGAGGGTCAGGATGACGATCTCGGCGTGGGGCAGCAGCGCCGGGAGTTCGTCGACGCCGTGCACCGGCATCCCGTCCTCCTCGCGCGCTCGACTCGCCACCGCGGTGACCGTCACCTCGAAGGGCTCCAGACGTGCGGCGACGGCCTTGCCCACACCGCCGTAGCCCAGCAGCAGCACACGTCGGTCGGCGAGACTCTGGGTGAAGGCGGGTGCCCACACGCCCTTGGCGGTGTCGACCGCGAACCGGTCGATGTGGCGCTGCGCCGCGATCGTCAGCCCGAGCGCGAGCTCGGCGGTGGAGGTCTCGTGCACGCTCGCGGCATTCGCGAACGGCAGTCCCTGCGGAAGGAGCCGGTCCACGCCCTCGAAGCCGATCGACTGACCCTGCACGAGTCCGACGCGCACGCCTTCGAGCCGCTCGAGCACCCGCGCCATGCTCATGTACGGCGGCACGACGATGTCGAACGCCTGCCGGGGCGATGGGCCGTCCATCGGCCAGACGACGACCTCCACCCCGTCGGGGAGATCGCCGAGATCGGCGGCCAGATCGGCGGTCGGGACCGAGACGACGAGCGGATGGATGCTGTGGCTCACGGTTCCACGGTAGCGGCGCGCTGTGGTCGGGGGGTCGCCCCGCGGCGGTACGCTCCGGGCAGCGGCGGGTGTCCGCACAGGAGGCGACGATGCAGGTTCCCGAGATCAACTACTGGGCAGTGCTGCTTGCCACCGCTTCGACGATGGTGGTCGGCTTCATCTGGTACACCCCGAAGGTGTTCGGCACACGCTGGGCCAAGCTCGCGAACGTCGACATGGACCGGCCAGGCGCATCGGCGGTCGTGCCGATCCTGGTGACGCTCTTCGTCAGCTTCGTCTCGGCGTGGGTGCTCGCCGGCGCCGTCGACATCTCTTGGCACTTCTACGGCGGATCGTTCCTGTGGTCGTCGATCGCGACCGGGGTGATCCTGTGGGCGGGCTTCACCGCGGCGCGGTTCATCACCCACGACGCGTTCGAGGGACGACCGACGTCGCTGACCGTGCTCAACATCGCGCACGAACTCGTGACCTTCGTGGTGATGGCGCTCATCATCGGCGTCTGGCCGCCCGCCGGCACCGTCTGAGCCCGACCATTCGAAGCATCGAAACCACGCACCTCGCGCCAAACCACCGACTTCGGGGTGCCCAAGTTGGTGGACTGGCGCAGAAGAGGTGGATTCAGCGCGGATAGGCGCGCGGCACCGCTGGGCGCGCGCTATGCCGCGGCGGCGACCACGGCGGCGATCGCCGAGGTGAAGAAGCCGAGGCCGTCGATGCCGGAGCGCATCGCTTCGCGCGTGTCCGGGCCGAACCCCGACTCCACAGCGTGCTCGGGGTGCGGCATCAGGCCGACGACGTTGCCGCGCTGGTTGGTGAGCCCCGCGATGTCGTCGAGCGAGCCGTTCGGATTGACGCCGAGGTAGCGGAAGGCGACGAGACCTTCGCCGTCGATGAGCGCCAGGGTCTCGGCATCCGCGATGTATCCGCCATCGGCGTTCTTCAGCGGAATGACGATCTCCTGGCCTTGAGTGAACTCGCTCGTCCAGGCGGTGGAGGCGTTCTCGACGCGCAGGCGCTGATCGCGGCGGATGAACTGCTGGTGCGCGTTGCGGATCAGACCGCCGGGCAGCAGGTGCGCTTCCACGAGCATCTGGAAGCCGTTGCAGATGCCCAGGACCGGCATGCCGGCGGCCGCGGCAGCCTTCACCTCCGCCATGATCGGGGCCCGCGCCGCGATCGCACCGGCCCGCAGGTAGTCGCCGTAGCTGAACCCGCCGGGCAGCACGAGCGCGTCGACTCCCTCGAGGTCGTGCGAGCCGTGCCAGAGCGCCACAGGCTCAGCGCCGGCGACGGCGATCGCGCGCTGCGCGTCGCGGTCGTCGAGCGAACCCGGGAACGTGATGACCCCGATGCGTACGGTCATTCGACGACCTCGATGCCCACCACATCCTCGATCACGGAGTTGGAGAGGATCTCGTCGGCGATGTTCCGCGCCACGGCGAGCACCTCCTCGGTGACCTCGCCGTCGACCGCGAGCTCGAACCGCTTGCCGATGCGGACACCCCCGAATCCTTCGACACCGAGGCGCGCGAGAGCACCGGCGACGGCCTTTCCCTGCGGGTCCAGCAGCTCGGCCTTGGGCATGACGTCGACGACGATGGTGGGCATTGAGGAGCTCCGGATGTCGCGGGAAGGGGTTCACCCCAGTCTACGGCCCGCGACCGCCTCGCCCGGATGGACCCCGGCCGGTGCGGCCTCGGGGCAGCGCAAGCCCGCCGATCGGACCGTGATACAACCGTGATAATCCTCATGGGAGCGCTCCCTTGACATTCGTGGGAGCGCTCCCGTACCGTGAGTCTCCACGCCTTGGGAACGCTCCCACGGACAACGATCCCGGGTCACCCGGCCGGGGATCGAGCACCCTGCAACACATCTCCCACCCTGACCACACAAAGGAGTGACAGTGAATTCACATGCCTTCCGCAGGACCGCGGTGGCGGTAGCCGCCATCTCGGCATCCGCAATCGTGCTCGCCGGCTGTGCCGGCAGCGCCGGCGACGACTCGTCCGCCGACTCGGACGAGCAGATCACGCTCACGCTCGGCACGTTCAACAACTTCGGGTACACCGATGAGCTCCTCCAGGAGTACATGGACGACCACCCGAACGTGAAGATCGTCCACAACATCGCCGCGACGAGCGATGACCAGCGCGCCAACTTCTTCGCGAAGCTCGGCAAGTCCGGCCTCGCCGACATCGAGGCGATCGACGTCGACTGGTTCCAGGAGGCCATGCAGTACTCCGACCTCCTCGCCGAGGTGCCGGCCGACCTCAAGGGCCGCTGGCTCGACTGGAAGGAAGCCGCGGCCACCGACGCCGATGGCCGGCTTGTGGGCTTCGGCACCGACATCGGCCCGCAGAGCATCTGCTACCGCTCGGACCTGTTCGCGGCCGCCGGCCTGCCGAGCGAGCCCGACGAGGTGGCCGCCCTGTTCGACGGCGACTGGGACAACTTCCTCGATGTCGCCGACAAGTACCGCGAGGCCACCGGCAAGCCGATGATCGACGCGGCGAACGCGATCACTCAGGGCGTGTTCAACCAGATCGAGTACACCTACGACAAGCCCGACGGCACGGTGATCGCGACCGAGAACCCCGACGTGCGCGCGGCCTACGACCTGCTGGTCGACCGTGCCATCCCCAACTCGGCGTACGCGACCCAGTGGAACGACGACTGGACCGCCTCGCAGGCCAACGGCGAGTTCGCCACGATGCTGTGCCCCGGCTGGATGCACGGCATCATCTCGGGCAATGCACCTGACGTCACCGGCTGGAAGATCGCCGACGCATTCCCGAACGGCGGCGGCAACTGGGGTGGTTCGTACCTCACCATTCCGGCGAAGGGCGAGCACGTCGAGGCAGCGATCGAGCTCGCTGACTGGCTGACGAGCCCCGAGACGCAGATCAAGGCGTTCGTCAACGTGGGTGCGTTCCCGAGCCAGCCCGACGCGTACGAGAGCAGTGACCTGCTCGACTACACGAACGCGTACTTCAACGACGCCCCGACCGGCCAGATCGGCATCAACCGTGCCAAGGCCGTGACGGTCGCCCCCTACAAGAGCGCCGAGTACTTCAAGTACCACGCTGCCTTCCAGAACGCGATCACCCGAGTCTTCGATGGCCTCGAAGACAAGGAGACCTCGTGGAATAACTGGGTGGCAGAAGTCTCCGCCTTCTGATTGATCCGGTGTGGGGCGCNNCCCCCCACACTTCCCCCCAGTTCGTCATCGATCGATCGGAATCCACTCGTGACCGCGACCGTAACGCTCCCACCCGCGTCGCAGACGCCGCCATCCCCGGATCGGCCCGTGCGCGTCCTTTCGTTCAGCCACCGGCTGAGCAAGTGGGATTTCAAGTTCTCGCCATACCTCTACATCTCCCCCTTCTTCATCCTCTTCGCGATCGTGGGTCTCTTCCCCATCGCGTACACGGCGGTCATCTCGTTCCAGGACTGGGACCTCATCCGCAACAAGGGGACCTTCATCGGGTTCGACCAGTACGCCTGGATCCTCAGCAACCCCCACTTCTGGACGGCGCTGCGCAACACCTTCAGCATCTTCCTGATCTCCGCAGTGCCCCAGCTCATCGCCGCCCTGTTCATCGCCGCGCTGCTGGACCGCAACATCCGCAACAAGACCTTCTGGCGCATGAGCGTGCTCCTGCCCTATGTCATGGCACCTGTCGCCGTCGCCCTCATCTTCGGCAACATGTTCGGGGACAACCACGGCTTCATCAATGGCATCCTCGCGAACCTCGGCATCTCGATCCCCTGGCACAAGAGCGTGTTCTGGAGCCACATCGCGATCGCGACGATGGTGAACTTCCGATGGACCGGCTACAACACGCTGATCCTGCTCGCCGCGATGCAGGCGATCCCTCGTGATTACTACGAGGCCGCCACCGTCGATGGGGCCGGACCCTTCCGCCAGTTCACGGCGATCACGATTCCTTCGCTGCGGCCGACCCTCATCTTCGTCATCATCACCTCGACGATCGGCGGACTGCAGATCTTCGACGAGCCGCGCATGTACGACACCATCGGCGAGGGTGGGCCCGCCCAGCAATGGCTGACGATCACCCTGTTCCTCTACAAGATCGGCTGGGTGGAGTGGAACTTCGGTCGCGCCGCGGCGCTGGCCTGGATCCTCTTCCTCATCATCCTCATCATCGGCCTCGTCAACCTCGCGGTGACGAGAGGCCTTGTCCGCGACGAAGGCGGACGCGGAGTCGTCGTTCGGCGCCGCTTCGGCCGAAAAGGAGCCCAGCGATGACCGCCCTCGGCACACCGCCCCTCGCGACCATCTCGGAGGGCATCCCGAATGCCCGCACTCGCCGCCGTGCGCAGCGCACGACGAAGATCCGCGGCGTACGCGCCGGGATCTGGGTCTACGTCGGTCTCGGCGTCGTCCTCGTCGCCTCGGCGTTCCCGTTCTACTGGTCGCTCCTGATCGGCTCGGGCGATGCCCAGACGATCAACGACCCGAACATGTCCTGGCTGCCCGGGGGCAACTTCCTCGCGAATGCCGCAGAGGTCGTGAACAACCCCGCGGTCAACTTCTGGCGGGCGCTCTGGAACTCGATCTACAGCTCGGCCCTGATCGCGGCATCCGTTGTCGTCTTCTCGACGCTCGCCGGCTGGGCGTTCGCGAAGCTGAGGTTCCGCGGCAGCAAGGCTCTGCTGGTCTTCGTGGTCGCGACCATGGCCGTGCCGATGCAGCTCGGCGTCGTGCCGCTCTACATCCTGTTCGCCGACATCGGCTGGACCGGCAACATCGGGGCGATCATCATTCCTTCGCTCACCAGCGCATTCGGCGTCTTCTGGATGACGCAGTACCTCACTCAGGCGGTGCCCGATGAGCTCATCGAGGCGGCACGCATGGATGGGGCATCCCAGCTCCGCACGTTCTGGACGATCGGCGTGGTCGCTGCCCGACCGGCCGCCGCGATGCTCGGGCTCTTCACGTTCGTCTCGGCCTGGAACAACTTCTTCTGGCCGTTCATCGTGCTGGACCGTCGCGATCCCACGCTTCCCGTCGCGCTGTCACTGCTGCAGGCGAACTACTTCGTCGACTACTCGATCGTGCTTGCGGGTGTCCTTCTCGCGACCATCCCCCTCCTGATCCTGTTCCTGTTCGCCGGCAAGCAGCTCGTCAGCGGCATCATGGCGGGGGCGGTGAAAGGATGACCCTGACCGATCCCTCGATCACGAGAGAGGACTCCGCCCGAATGAGCGCGAGCACCACCCGGCCCTTCCCGTCCAACTTCCTGTTCGGCGCAGCCACCGCTGCCTACCAGATCGAGGGCGCGGCACACGAGGATGGCCGTCGCGACTCGATCTGGGATGCGTTCAGCCGCGTACCGGGCGCCGTCATCAACGCCGACAACGGCGATATCGCGTGCGACCACTATCACCGGTACGAGGGTGACGTCGCGCTGATGAAGCGCCTGGGACTGCAGACCTACCGGTTCTCCACCTCCTGGTCGCGCGTGCGCCCCGACGGGGGCGCTCTCAACCCGAAGGGCATCGACTTCTACAGTCGGCTCGTCGACGAGCTGCTGGATGCCGACATCCTCCCGTGGCTGACGCTCTACCACTGGGACCTGCCGCAGGCGCTGCAGGAGAAGGGCGGCTGGACCGTCCGCGACACCGCGGAGCGGTTCACCGAGTACGCGCTCGACATGCATGACGCCCTCGGCGACCGGGTCAAGGTGTGGACGACCCTCAACGAGCCGTGGTGCTCGTCGTTCCTCTCCTATACCGCTGGCCTGCACGCCCCGGGTCACTACAGCGTGGCCGAGGGGCTGCTGTCGGCCCACCACCTGCTGCTCGGGCACGGCAAGGTCGTCGAGGCGCTGCGCGCCCGCGACGCGTCGCTCGACCTGGGGATCACGCTCAACTTCACGGTCGCCGAGCCCGCCGACCCGACCGAGCCCGCCGACGTGGATGCCGCCCGACGCCTGGACGGACAGCACAACCGCTGGTTCCTCGACCCGGTCTTCCTCGGCGCGTACCCCGCTGACATCGTCGAGGACATCCGCGTCGTGGATGCCGACGCGGTCGCCGCCCTCGAGGCGGCGATCCTGCCCGGTGACCTCGAGACGATCGCGACCCGGATCGATGCGCTCGGAGTGAACTACTACCACGGCGATCTCGTGGGTGGTCGCCCCCCGGCCGATCCGCCGCAGGGCGGCGACGCGCCGACCGATCGAGAGGGACGCTCGCCGTTCCCCTCCTTCGAGGGCATCCACAACTACGAGCGCGGACTGCCGCGCACCGGGATGAACTGGGAAGTCGAGCCCTCCGGGCTGACCCGCCTCCTCACGCGGATCTCCTCGGAGTACGCGGCCCCCGAAGGCACAGTCCTCTATGTGACCGAGAACGGCGCCGCGTACGACGATGAGGCAGTGGTCGAGGACGGAGTCGTCCGCGTGCACGACGAGGATCGCGTGGAGTTCCTGCGCGGACACCTCGGCGCCATCCTCGACGCGGCCGACGCCGGCGTCGATGTGCGCGGCTACTTCTACTGGTCGATGCTCGACAACTTCGAGTGGGCATGGGGCTACGAGAAGCGGTTCGGCATCGTCCGCGTCGACTACGACACCCAAGAACGCTCGGTCAAAGACAGCGGACGGGAATACGCTCGGATCATCGCCGAGCGGGCGCTGGACTCATCTCCGGCTTCCGTGGCCGGATAGCAGCCAGGGGTTCGCACTGACATGAGCATCGAGTCCACCCACGAGAGCGTGACGATCGAAGAGGTCGCCGCGGCATCCGGCGTCTCCCGATCGACCGTCTCGCGTGTCGTGAACGGCTCGACGGCGGTGAGTCCCGCGGCGCTCGAGGCGGTGCAGCGCGCGATCGCCGACTTGAACTACGTCCCCAATCGCGCGGCGCGATCCCTCGCCAGCAAGCAGACGCACGCCATCGCGCTGGTGGTCCCCGAAGACACCTCCCGGTTCTTCGGCGACCCCTTCTTCGCGCCGATCGTCTCCGGGATCAACGCGTACCTGGGCAAGTCGGACTACGTGCTGAACCTCTTCATCGCGAGCGACGACCCCGGCGACAAGACGACCGACTACCTGCGCAGTGGCGCGGTCGACGGGGCGATCATCGTCTCGCACCACACGAGCGACACGTTCATCGACCGGATCGCCTCGGCGGTGCCTGTCGTGTACGGCGGCCGCCCGCCGCGTGAGCGCGAGGGCGACTACTACGTGGATGTCGACAATGTGCGTGGCGGGCAGGATGCCGTGGCCTATCTGATCGCGCGTGGTCACCGCCGCATCGCCACCATCGCCGGCCCACTGACGATGCCTGCGGGCGTCGACCGTCTGCAGGGCTACCGTCAGGCGCTCGCCGAAGCGGGACTGCCCGAGGGGGCGGTTGAGGAGGGCGAATTCACGACCGAGGGCGGTGCCGACGCGATGCGGCGCATCCTCGACCGCGGCGGCGATCCGCCCGACGCGATCTTCATCGCGAGCGACCTCATGGCCCAGGGTGCGCTCGCCGTGCTCGGCGCAGCCGGGCTGAGGGTGCCGGAGGATGTCGCGATCATCGGCTACGACGACTCGCCGGTCGCGACATCCGTCATCCCGCAGCTGACGACGCTGCGTCAGCCGTCCTTCGCCCAGGGCGAGAAGATGGCGAGCACACTCGTTGAACTGCTGGCCGGCCGACACCCGCAGCGCATCACGATCCTTGACACCGAGCTCGTGATCCGCGACTCGGCCTAGCCGCGGATCACCGAGCGCACCGGAGCTACTGCGGGTCGCCGCCCAGTGGGCCGACGGCCGGGATCGGACCGCCGTCGTCGGCGCCGGTCTTGCGCCAGCGGGCCACCGCGTTGCCGAGGTGGTAGATCAGCAGGGCAGCCGCGGCCGAGATGACGATCGCCCCGAGTTGGAAGTCGCCCCACTGGATCGAGAAGCCCGCGATCGCCATCACTAGGGCCACCGCTCCGGTGTACTGGTTGACCGGCCGCGAGAAGTCGACGCGGTTGTCGACCCAGATCTTGATGCCGATGATGCCGATCAGGCCATAGAGCGCGGTCGTCACCCCGCCGAGCACACCAGGCGGGACTGAGTTGAACAGGGCGCCGACCTTCGGGGAGAGACTCAGCAGCACCGCCGTGAATCCCGCAACCCAGTAGGCGGCGGTCGAGTACACGCGGGTCGCGGCCATGACCCCGATGTTCTCGCCATAGGTCGTGGTGCCCGAACCGCCGAAGAGACCGGCCATGGTGGTCGCCAGGCCGTCGGCGATGAGGGCGCGTCCGGTCTGCTGGTTGACCGAGGCATCCGTCATCGTCGCCACCCCGCGCACGTGCCCGACGTTCTCGGCGATCAGCACGAGCACCACGGGAAGGAACATCGCGATGACACTCCACGTGCCGGGCGAGGCGAAGTCGGCGAGCTGGAACTCCGGCGGGCCGAACCACTTGGCCTCGGCGAGTGCCGAGTAGTCGACCTCGCCGCTGATCAGGGCGACGACATACCCCACGACCACGCCGAGGACGATCGAGATGCGCCCGAGGAAACCGCGGAAGAGGACGCTGAAGAGGATGACGGCGGTCAGCGTGATCGTGCCCGTCAGCGGCTGCTGCTGGAAGTTGGACCACGCCACCGGTGCGAGGTTGAACCCGATCAGCGCGACGATCGTGCCCGCGACGACCGGGGGCATGAGCTTGTCGATCCAGCCGATGCCGGCGAACTGCACGACGAAGCCGATCGCGGCGAGCAGGATGCCGACGGCAGCGATTCCCGCGAGCGCCGAGCCCATGCCGACCGACGCGGTCGCCGCCGTGACGGGCGCGATGAACGCGAACGACGAGCCGAGGTAGCTCGGGAGCTTGTTCCGCGTGACGATCAGGAACAGGATCGTGCCCAGCCCGGAGAACAGCAGTGTCGTGGAGACCGGGAAGCCCGTCAGCACCGGCACCAGGAAGGTCGCGCCGAACATCGCGATCACGTGCTGCACGCCGATGGCGATCGTGGCGCCCCACGCCAGGCGCTCGTCGGGCCGCACCACCTGGCCAGGCTCGACGGTGCGGCCGTTGCCGTGCAGGGTCCAGACGGGCATGCGAGCTCCTCGGGGGAATGGGATGGATGCCCGATCACCCTACCTGTGAGTTCCCTGGGAGCGCCAAAGCGGCCGGCTCCGGCCGTGCGTCGCCCCGCAGCGGGCCGACCTCGCGGCCCGGCCTTTCCGGTCGGTGCCCCGGCCGCTACCCTGCGACCACCAGCACCCACCCGGTCCCGTTCCGCCCTCGCCGAGAGAGGACCCCGTATGGACTCGCCGCGTGCGCCGCGCTGGAGCATCCGCCTTCCCGATCTGCGAGGCACTCGGGCCGTGGTCACCGGCGCGAGCGATGGCGTCGGCACCGAGATCGCGCGCGGCCTGGCGCAGGCCGGCGCCGAGGTCGTGCTGCCGGTGCGCAACCGGGCGAAAGGGGAGCGGGTCGTCGCGCGCATCCGCGCGGAGGTGACGGATGCCGCACTCGAGCTCGTCGACCTCGATCTCGCCGACCTCGGCTCGGTGGCGGGATGCGCCGACGCCCTCCGCGCCGACGGGCGACCCATCCACCTCCTGGTGCTCAACGCGGGCATGATCGCGCTCGGCGACCCCGTTCGGCACACGAGCGTGGATGGATTCGAGCTGCACTTCCAGACCAACCATCTCGGTCACTTCGCGCTCGCGGTGGGGATCTTTCCGCTCCTGCGGGCGGGCCAGGCGCGCGTCACGGTGCAGAGCAGTCTCGCCGCCAACTTCGTCAGCATCCCGTGGGACGATCTGCAGCTCGAACGCCGATACTCCGCGGTGAGGGCCTATGGCGCATCGAAGGTCGCGCTGAGCCTGTTCGGTCTCGAGCTGGGGCGACGGAGTTCCTCAGTCGGCTGGGGCATCACGACCGACCTCTCCCATCCGGGCATCTCCGCGAGCACGAACATCGCCCCGGCTGCGCTGCGTGAGGGCCGCGGCATCGGCACGCGAATCGGGCGGAAGCTGACCGACAGCGTGGTCGGCGGCACGCCGGCCGAGGCATCCCTCCCCGCGCTCTTCGCCGTCGCGAGCCCAGACTCCTCTCCCGGTGCGTTCTACGGTCCTGGTGGCTTCGGGCACTTCCAGGGGCCGCCGCGACCACAGCGGCTGCACCGCCGACTTCGGGACGAGGCTGCCGCAGCGCGCTGCTGGGCCGTCTCCGAGGAGCTGGCCGGGGTCAGGCTGAGGTGAGGCGATCCAGCAGTTCCCGGTAGCGCGCGGCGGTGCGCTCCACGATGTCGGCGGGGAGCTCCGGCGGGGTGCCCGTCTTGTCCCAGTTCGCGGCGAGCCAGTCGCGCACGATCTGCTTGTCGAAGCTCGCCATCCGCTCCTCGGGCGTGGTGCCCGCGCTCCAGGCTGCGGCATCCCAGTACCGCGACGAATCGCTCGTGAGCACCTCGTCGGCGAGCGTCAGCACGCCCCGGGGGTCGACCCCGAATTCGAACTTGGTGTCGGCGAGGATCAGACCGTGCGCCTCCGCCGTCGCGGCGGCGCGGGCGTAGATCTCCAGCGACAGCGCACGCAGCTCCTCGGCGCGCGCGGCCCCGACGAGCTCCACCGTGCGATCGAACGAGATGTTCTCGTCGTGCTCGCCCATCGGCGCCTTGAACGCCGGGGTGAAGATCGGCTCGGGCAGCCGGTCGCCGTTCTGAAGGCCATCGGGCAGCGGGATGCCGCAGACCGTGCGCGTCTCCAGGTACTCGGCCCAGCCCGACCCGGTCAGGTAGCCGCGGACGACGCACTCGATCGGCTGCATGTCGAGGCTGCGCACGACCATCGCGCGCCCCGCGACCGAGTCCGGGATGAGCGAGTGCAGGTCGTCTGCGGTGCCGGCGACCCCGTCGGCGCCCGCGGAGAGCACCGAGGTCGCCGCGAGATGGTTCGGGATGCCGCGTCCGCCGTCGCCGCCGGCCAGGCGGTCGAACCACCACAGGCTGAGGGTCGTGAGGAGCTCGCCCTTGCCGGGGATGCCAGGACTCAGGACATGGTCGAACGCGCTGACGCGGTCGCTCGCGACGACCAGCATCCGGTCGGCACTCGCGGAACCCGTCGAGTCGTCGGGAACATAGAGGTCGCGGACCTTGCCCGAATAGACGTGCCGCCAGCCGGGGAGGTCGAGAAGTTCGGTCACCTAGCCATTATCGCGGGGTGATCTCGTCGAGGTAGGCGAACGCCTCCCCGATGAGGGGTGCCCATCGCTCGGGAGCGTTCGGATCGACGACGACCCACTCCCGCATGGTGCGCTCGCGCATGACCATGCGCTCGGCGGAGCCGGCGGCGACGAGCTCGTCGGCACGGGCCTCGGGCACCTTGATGAGCAGCTCGCCGCCCGACGCGACGAACGCGAAGACCTTGCCACGCACGCGCAATCCGTCGCTGCCGAACATCGGGCCGATGTCGACGTCATCGCGACCCAGGAACTCCTGCGCGATCGGATCGAAGACGCCGTGGGCGCGTGCCACTGCCTGCTCGTCCTTCATGAGTCAAACGGTAGCGACGGGCCGCGACATTGTCAGGGCTCGACCTCGGAGGTCAGTGCTCGACGACGCGCGCGGCGATGTCGGTGCGGTGCTGGCCGCCCTCGAGTTCGATCTCGGCGAGGGCGCGATAGGCGCGGTCGCGGGCCTGCGTGAACGTCGTCCCCAACGCGACGACATTGAGCACGCGCCCTCCGGTGGCGACGAGTCCGGCGTCGGTCTCCGCGGTGGCCGCGTGCGCGAGGTGCACGCCGTCGACGGCGGACGCGGCATCCAGTCCCGAAAGGGAGCGACCCGTGATCGGGGCCTCGGGGTAGCCCTCGCTCGCGAGCACGACGGTCACGGCGACCGCGTCAGCGAACGCCGGGCGGGCAACGTCTTCGAGAACGCCGGATGCCGCGGCCAGCAGCAGCTCCGCCAGCGGGTCGACCAGCCGGGGGAGCACCACCTGCGTCTCGGGATCCCCGAAACGGGCGTTGAACTCGATGACCTTCACACCGTCGTCGG
>NZ_JBFUFC010000005.1:0-46407 GCF_056403635.1 Microbacterium sp. P2_F9
CCCACGGTTCGATGTCGTCCACGAACCGCGCGCCCGACGCCTCCCAGTCCGGTCGGCCGGAGGGGAACTCGCCACTCAGCACCCAGTCCGAGAAGGGTTCGGTGACGACGGGGGCTTCGTCGATCCATCCGGTCGCCGCACGCAGGGCCACCCGGTCGGCATCGGTCATCCGCGGGGTGATGCGATCGACGGATGTCGAGACCAGGCGCACCCCGTGGGCCAGCCAGGCGGCGACCGCGGGTGCCGCGCGCTCGGCGAACTCCCGGAGCGCGGCCCCGAACACACGGCCGTTGTCGGGGATGTTGTCGCACGGGACGATCGCGAGCGGGGGCGCGCCGGCACGGCGACGACTGTCGAGCGCCAGCGTGATGCGGCCGAGCGCGGTCGCCGGGGCTGCGTCCGCGCCGCGGCGCAGCAGTTCGATGTCGTCGCGCACGTCCGGGTCGTCGATGTCGAGCCGCCCGTCGCGATCGAGCCGATAGCCCGCCTCGGTGATGGTGAGCGTGAGGATGACCACGTCCGGATCCGCGAGGGCCGCGACGAACGCGGCGACGTCGTCGCCCGTCGCCACCCGCACGATGCTCGGCACGACCTCTGCATGGTCGCCGTCCGCGCTGCGTTGGATGAGCGCGTAGAGGCCGTCCTGTGGTGTGAGCCGCTCGACGAGTTCGGCGGAGCGGCCGGTGAACGCGGCGATGCCCCAGTCCGCGGCATCCGTCGCCCGCGCGGTGTACCAGGCCTGATGGGCGCGGTGGAAGGCGCCGAGGCCGAGGTGCACGATCCGCACGGGTGGCACCGGGGCGCCGGGGGTGGCGGCTTCGCGGGTGAGGCGGATGGGCGTCTCGATCACAGCTTGAACGCCTTCCGCGGGATCGCGTCGACGAGATCGTCGGCGATGCGCTCGGCGACCGGCATCGCGATGCGGCCCTCGGCGACGTAGCGGGCGAGGAACGCGGCATCCACTCGTCTCGCGGTGTCGTGGCGCGCGGGGATCGACGCGAAGGCGCGCGTGTCGTCGATGAACCCGGCGCCGCGGTAGAAGCCGGCCGTCTCCGTGACGGCCGACCGGAATCGGGTGATCGCGTCCGGGGCGTCGAGGAACCACCACGGTGCGCCGATGAACAGGCTCGGGTAGAACCCGGCGAGCGGGGCGATCTCGCGCGAGTAGTTGGTCTCGTCGACCGTGAACAGGACGACGTGCAGGCCCGGTTCGAGTCCGTACTTCTCCAGGAGGGGACGGATGCCGTGGGTGAATCCCGTCGGGACCGGGATGTCGTGCCCGGTGTCGGGGCCGAGCCTCTCCAACGTCGTGGTGCTGTGATTGCGCAGCACTCCGGGGTGGATCGTCATGACGAGTCCGTCGTCGACGCTCATCCGCGCCATCTGGAGGAGCATGTGCCCGCGGAACAGACGCCGCTGCGCGGTGTCCGCCGTCCCGGCCAGTACCTGCTGGAACAGCCGAGCGGCATCCGCGGCCTCGAGGTCGGCGGTGAACAGCTCCTGCACACCGTGGTCCGTGGACAYGGCGCCGTGCGCGACGAAGTGCGCGCGGCGCGCCTCGAGCGCGGCGAGGTACCCGGCGAACGTGGTGGGCTGGCCGGTCGCGGCGAGGAGCGCGGGGACGCGGTCGGCGAACTGCGCCGCATCGGGGTCGAGGTACTGGTCCGGGCGGAATGTCGGAAGGATGCGCGTCTTCACCCCGGAACCACGCAGAGCGGCATGGTGCGCGAGATCGTCCAGCGGATCGTCGGTGGTCGCGAGCACGTCGATCCGGAATCGCTCGAGAAGCGCTCGCGGCCGGAAGCCCGGGAGCGCGAGCTGGCGCCCGATCTCGTCGTAGATCGCGTCCGCGGTGTCCGGGCGGAACGGATCGTCGATGCGGAACACCGACGAGAGCGCTTCTTCGATCCAATAGCCCGACGCTGTGCCGGCGAACAGGTGCCAATGGTCGGCGACTGTGCGCCAGATCTCACGTGGTCCGGCCGCGGCATGGCCGAGCCCGACCGCAGCGGCGGGGACGCCTGCGGCGTGCAGCAGGCGGGTGACGTAGTGGTCCTTCGTCACCAGCAGCTCGGCCGCGTCGGAGAACGGGAGATTCGCGTCGAGCATCGCGGCAGCCACGTGTCCATGGGGCGAGATGATCGGCGCCGCCGCGACGCGGTCATAGAGGTCGCGTGCGATCGACCTCGTCCCCGCGTCGACGGGGAAGAGTCGATCGGGATCGCGCCGGTGCGAAAGAGGCATACTCACCCATCGTCGAATTCCGTGAAACCTGCCTGAGTACATTCCCACGGGAATCGTCCTTTGTCAACCGATTGCCAAATACGGCAAGATGAAGTGTGTCAGCATGGAGCCTGACCAGGAGGAGGTTCTGTGGAGCCGGAATCGCACGTCGAACACGAATATGGCAACCGGAAGCCGGTTGTCACCATCTACGACGTCGCACGTCACGCCGGGGTGAGCCCGTCGACCGTTTCGCGGGCGTTGAACAAGCCTGGCCGGATCAACAGGAACACCGAGAAGCGCATCCAGGAGGCGGCATCCGAGCTCGGCTACCGCCTCAACCCGATGGCGCGCGCGCTGCACACGGGGCGCACCGGAACGCTCGCACTGATGGTTTCGGATATCACGAACCCGGTGTACTTCGAGTTGATCCGTGGCGCGGAGCGGGTCGCGGCGGGCGAGGGCTCCACCCTGGTCCTTGCCGAGTCCCAGGAATCGCCGGAACTCGAGCGCGCATCGGTCGAGCGGCTCCAGCCGGCGGTGGATGGCGTGGTCCTCGTTGGCTCCAGACTCTCCGATGAGGACATCCGGGACCTCTCTCGCGTCAAGCCCCTCATTCTCGTCAATCGCACCGTGGACGGCATTCCGGCCGTCGTCCCCGACATCGAGCCAGGGGTGACGGAACTCCTCGACCACCTCCAGGCCCTGGGTCATCGCTCGATCGGCTATCTGTCGGGGCCGACCGCCTCATGGATCAACGAGCTTCGCTGGACCACCCTCTTCGACCGCGCCGTCGAGCGTGGCCTGTCGATCGTCGAGCTCGGCCCTTCGGTGCCCACCCGCGAGGGCGGCGCAGCGATCCTCCCCCGGGTGCGAGCTGCCGCCGTGACGGCGGTGGTCGCTTACAACGACCTGATCGCGATGGGCCTGCTGCGGGCATGTCGGGATGCCGGCATCCGCGTCCCGGAAGACCTCAGCATCGTCGGATTCGACGACATCTTCGGCGCCGACCTGACCTCCCCCGCGCTCACGACGGTCCGCAGCCCCATGCGCGAGCTCGGCGAGGGAGCGGTCCGGAGACTCCTCGCGGAGATCGCCGGTCAGCCCGCAGACAACGGTCTGAAGCTGACCACCGAGCTGATCGTGCGGGAGTCCACCGCCCCGATGAGCTGAATCCGCTGCATTCCAACATACGTATACATGTTTGGGTCACAGCTTCACAATCATTCCGCAATTTAGGCTTCCCTTACCGCCATGCATACGTATACGGTGTGGCCATGTCAACTACCCAGAAGCGCGTCATCGCTCTCATTGCCGTCGGGGCCGTCGCCGTCCTCGCCCTCACTGGCTGCGGCGCCGGTTCCCGCACCGGCAACGCCAACGCCACCAAGGTCGAATGCGACTATGAGGCTCCCGACACCGCAACCACCGTCAACGTCCTCGCCTACAACTCCTCCGCGATCGACCCCTTCACCGACACCATGGTGAAGAGCTGCACGAAGGATCCCGTCACCGTCAAGCACGACCCGATCGACTTCGGCGGCCAGGTCACCAAGACCACCGCCACGCTCGCGGGCGATACCGGCACCTACGACATCCTCGAGACCTACGGCTTCGTGATCCCGGGCTTCGCGACCGACGAGAAGCTCGTTCCGCTGGACGACCTCTACGCCAAGTACTCCGACGAGTACGGCCTCGACGCGATCAGCGAGTCGATGCGCAAGGGCATGTCCTACGACGGACACCTCTACGCGATCCCCATGCAGGCCCAGATGTTCGTCATGGCCTACCGAGCAGACATCTTCAAGGACCTCGGCCTCGACGTGCCGACGACCTTCCCCGAGATGATCAAGGCGGCGGAAGCGATCAAGGCAGCGGGGCTCATGGACTACCCGATCGCCCTGCCGTGGCTCGCGACGGCAGACGTGTCGACCAGTTTCGAAGGGACGATGAACTCGCTCGGTGCCGATTTCGCCACCGCAGACGGCGAGGTCACGCTCGACACCCCCGAGGCGAAGGAGGCGCTCGAGGCGATGCAGTCCCTGCAGCCCTACATGGACCCGCAGGTCACCACCTTCGACCAGCCGAAGGTGCAGCARCAGATGTACAACGGCACGGCCGCGATGTCGATCATGTTCTCGGGCCGGATGAACGACCTCACGCTCGACACCAACAGCAAGCTGGCCAAGGACTTCGCCTTCGCCGCCCCGCCGAAGGCCAGCGACGACGCGAAGTACGTCTACGACCGCCTCTCGATCGACGGCTGGTCGATCCCGTTCAACACGAAGCTCGACCACGACATGCTCTTCGAGATGATGGCATCGGCCGTCAGTGAAGACGCCTCGAAGGCCTCTGTCCCGGCCGCCTACCCGGCACGCGAAGGCATGGTCACCGACAAGAACTCGCCGTACGGCGAGGCGGCGAACGCATCCATCGCCGGCGCCATGCCTCCGGTCATCTCGCCGATCATCGCCGACATCACCAACGCGATCCGGCCCATCCTGGTGGAGGTCCTGTCCGGGAACATCTCGGTTGAGGACGGCCTGGCTCAGATGCAGGCCGCCGGCGAGGCCGTCGCCGCGGGCTGACGCCGGCTGACGACAGTCCAACTGATCCGACGATCCATCACGGTGGCCTGGACCCCGGTCCAGGCCACCGTGCGGCGAAGGGAATTGAACCTATGAAGGCACGCGAATTCTGGCTGCTGTTCGCACCCAGTTTCCTGGTGATGAGCGGACTGCTGGTCATCCCACTCATCCGCACCATCCAGTGGAGCTTCGAAACCGTCCACTACGGCACCCCCGGCACGTTCGTCGGACTCGACAACTTCGTCCATGCGCTCACCGACGTGCGCTTCGGCAAGGCGGCCCTGTTCACCATCACAGTGACGGTCATCACCACCGCGATCCTGCTCGTGCTGGGCTACATCGTCGCCACGGGCATGAACCGCCTCACCCTGACGCGCCCGGTGGTGCTCGGCATCCTGCTCACCTCGTACGTGCTGCCGAACCTGGTGGGCGCGGTGGCGTTCTCCTGGCTCGTCGACGACAACTTCGGCGGCATCCTCAATCGCTTCATCGGACTGCTGGGCGGCTCGCAGGTGCTCTGGTTCACCGAGCAGGTGCCGAACGCGATCCTCATCATCGCCAACACCACCTGGCACATGCTGCCCTTCGCGATGCTCATCATCCTCGCCGGGCTGCAGGGCGTGCCGGCGGAGYTGCGCGAAGCCGCGATCATCGACGGCGCGAGCCCGCTGCAGACGCACCTGCACGTGATCATCCCGACGATCCGCGGCGTGCTCGGCTTCGTCACCCTGATCTCGATCATGGATGTGCTGCGAATGTTCGACAATCTGATCCCGCTGTCGCCCCAGGCGGCGAACATCGGGAACGAGTCGATCATGCTCTACGTCTACTCCGTCGCATTCGCCGATGGTGCCCAGCAGCTGGGGCTCGGCAGCGCGATCAACGYGCTGACGATCATCCTCATCCTCGTCATGCTCATCCCCTTCATGCGAGGGATCTTCAAGGAAGCGAAGGCCGCACGATGACCCTCAGCGTCGAGGCACTGTCCACGCGTGCCATCACCACCGGAGACATCGAAGGAAAGCACCGCCAGCGGAAGGATCGCAAGCGCAAGCCGGTCATCACCGGCATCCTGCTCGGCATCCTCTGCGTGCTCTGGCTGACCCCGTTCATCTGGATGACCCTGTCGGTCACCAAGCCGACCGACATCGCGTTCGCGAACCCGCCGGTGTACTGGGACTACCAGCCCACCCTGAAGGCGTTCGTGGACCTGTGGGAGACGACGTACTTCTCCGAATACCTCGTCAACACGCTGACCGTCGCGACGATCTCGACAGTCCTCGCCCTCATCATCGGCATCCCTGCGGCGTATGCGCTCTCACGGTTCCCGAGCTACGTGTCGGCGATCCTGCTGGTGCTCGCGCTCATCTTCCGCGCGCTTCCGCGCTTCGCCGTCGTGCTGCCGATGTACGACATCAGCCGGGCGCTCGGCATCTACGACACGACGTTCGCGCTCGCGCTCGCACTGGTCGCGATCAACCAGCCCTTCACGATCTGGCTGCTGCGGAACTTCTTCGCCGAGATCCCGCGCGAGCTCGACGAGGCGGCGATGATCGACGGCTGCACCAGGATCGGGATGCTGCGCCGGGTGATGATCCCCCTCATGGGACCAGGCATCCTGACCGCCGGCATCTTCGTCTTCCTGTTCGCCTTCCAGGAGTACCTGACGGCCCTGGTGCTGACCGACACCTCATCGAAGACTGTTCCGGTGTTCATCGCGACGCAGCTCGGGCAGACCCTGCCGATGCTGCAGCAGGCCGGGGCGGCCTCGATCCTGCTGACGATCCCGGTGATCCTGATCGCGTTCATCGCGCAGAAGTATCTGGTGGCGGGGCTGAGCGACGGTGCGGTCAAGGGCTGACGCGCTGCCGCTCGTCCTCCTCCCAGGGATGAACTGCACGGCCGATCTCTGGACAGGCTGCGGGGTGGACGACGCGCTCACGCCGGTGCTCGGCGGACTCTCGCTCGGGGCGATCGTCGCGATGGCGCTGGTGGCCCGCGCTCCCGAGCGGGTGGCGCGGCTCTGCCTCGCGTCGACGAACGCCAAGGCGCCCACATCAGTGCAGCAGGAATCCTGGCGGACTTGGATCCGCCGAATAGACGCCGGCGAGAGCGCGCGAAGTCTGCAGACCGAGATCCTCGGTGCGCTGCTCTCGCCGGTCGCCGTACGCGACCGGCCCGACCTCGTCGAGCGGACGCTCGCGATGGCGGACGAGACCGGCCCGGCGACGCTGCGCGCGCAGCTGCAGATGCAATGCACCCGCGTGGATCTCCGGCCCGCGCTGGGCTCCGTGGCCACACCCACGCTTCTCGTGTCCGGCGCCCAGGACGCGCTGTGCCCACCCGAGTTCCACGTGGAGATCGCCGCCGAGCTGCCCCACGCGCGCGTGGTGACGATCGACGGCGGCCACCTGCTGCCCCTCGAGCAGCCCGAGACCTTCGGGGAACTCCTGCGGGGATGCCGCTGACCAGAAGAGGCGGGGACTCGCCCTCCCGGCAGTCCCCGCCTCTGGATCGGGTCAGTCGCGCGGAGCCACCAGCACCTTGAGGTGCTCCATGAGCGAAGATGCCAGGTTGTAGACGACAAGCTGAGCACCGTCATCGAATGCCGCTGCGGCGGCGGCGGCAGTGCCCACGATGTCCATGCGGAGCTTTTCCCCCGCGGCGATCGCCGCGTTGACCCGCCGGCTCGCCTCCGGCACTGACAGATCACACCTGCCGGATGCGGCGGCCAGGTCGGCCGGGCCGATCATGATGCCGTCGAGACCGGGCGTGGCGACGATCTCGCGGGCGCGGGCGACCCCCGTGGGCGACTCGATCATGCCCAGCACCAGGGTGTTCGCGAGGAACCAGTCGCGGTGGGCCGCGGGATCCGTCTGTCCGAATCGCCCTGCCCGGCTGTAGGTGGCGAATCCGCGGGTGCCGATCGGCGGGTAGTGCGCGGCCGCGACCAGCGCACGGGCGTCGGCGGCGGAGTCGAGATGGGGAGCCAGGATGCCCTGCGCGCCCTGGTCGAGCGCCCGCAGGATCATCCCCGAGTCGTTCTCGCCGACCCGGACCACGACAGGGACGCCGTGGACCGCGGCGACGGCGAGGTGCTGACGGAGCGCGACGATGTCGGCCGGGCCGTGCTCGCAGTCCACCAGTACGAAGTCGAATCCGGCGATCGCCGCCATCTCGACGAGCTCCTCCCCCGGCATCCGCAGCAGCACGCCGATGAGGCGTTCCCCCGCTTCGGCGCGTGCGCGCAGCGATACGGCGGTCATGCGATCATCCCCGCGGAGAGGTCGATGTCGGCGCCGCAGAGCCCGGGCATGTCGAGCATGGCGACGACGGCCCGGCCGACCTCGTCCTCGGTGACCATGCGCCCGAGCGCCGCGCGCGAGACGAAGACGGCCTCGGCGTCGGCGATGGAGCTGCCGGAGCGCTCTGCCTCGAGGCGGAAGTTGCGCGCCATGCGCGGCCCTTCCACTGGACCAGGAGACAGGGTGTTCACACTGACCCCAGCCGGCCCGACCTCGAACGCGAGCGTCGACGTCAGGCCGATGACGGCCATCTTGGACGCGCAGTACGGGGTGCGGTGAGCGAGGGGTCGCTTGCCCGACACCGAGGCGATGTTGATCACGTCACCGGCGCCCCGCTCGGTCATCCCTGGCAGGAACGCCTTGCAGAGCAGGAACGTGCCGCGCACGTTGACGTCGAACACGGCATCCCAATCCTCGACCGAGATGTCGGTGAGCGCGGCCACCGGCCCCGGGACGCCGGCGTTGTTGACCAGGATCGACACCTCGGTGTCGGCCAACCTGGATCGGAGACCGTCCACCGACGCCGGGTCGCTCACGTCGCACGCGAGCGACCGCGCGCGGGCGCCGAGGCGCTCCACGACGGCGTCGAGCTTCGCCTGATCCCGTCCGACGACCACGACGTCGGCCCCGGCGGCATGCAGCGCCGAGGCGATCGCCGCCCCGAGTCCGCTGCCGCCTCCCGTGACGACAGCGGTCCGGCCGGCCAGGTCGGTCATCGGGCGCCGGCTCCCGCGGCGAGGCTCTCCTCGATCCAGGGGAAGGTGCGGCCGCCGTGACGCCACGCGCGGGCGTCTCCCGAGCGGGCGTGGCCCTCGAACAGCTCGACGCGCGCGGCGCGGCCGCAGACGTCGCCGAGCAGGGCCGACGATGAGGTGTCGACGATCTGCTGGTAGGTCACCGTCCGCAGGTACTTGCCGACCCACAGGCCGCCGGTGTAGCGCGCCGCGCCCAGGGTCGGAAGGACGTGGTTGGTGCCGATCACCTTGTCGCCGTAGGAGACGCAGGTGTTCTCGCCGAGGAAGAGGGCACCGTAGTCGTGCATCTTCTCGAGAGCGGCGCGCGGCTCCTTCGTGAAGATCTGCACGTGCTCGAACGCGAACGAGTCGGCGAGCGCGTACGCCTCGTCGATGTCGTCGACGACGATCACCTGGCCCCAGTCGCGCCACGCCGGCTCGGCGTAGTCCTTGGTGGGCAGGCCGGGCAGCAGCTGCTCGATGTGCGCGATCACCTGCTCGCCCAGCTCACGCGAGGTGGTGATGAGGACCGCCGGCGACTCCGGACCGTGCTCGGCCTGGGACAGCAGGTCGACCGCGGTCAGGAACGGGTCGGCCTCGTCGTCGGCGACGATGAGGATCTCGGTGGGGCCGGCGAAGAGGTCGATCCCGACCTCGCCGAAGAGCTGACGCTTGGCCTCGGCCACGTAAGCGTTGCCCGGGCCGGCGATGAGGTTGACCGGATCGATGGTCTCGGTGCCGACCGCCATGGCGGTGACCGCCTGAACACCGCCGAGGACATAGATCTCGTCCGCACCCGCGAGCTTCATGGCGGCGACGGTCGCCGCGGGGATCTCGCCGCGGATCGGGGGCGTGCACGCCACGACGCGCGGCACGCCGGCGACCTTGGCAGTGATGATCGTCATGTGCGCCGAGGCGGTCAGCGGGTACTTGCCGCCGGGGATGTAGGCGCCGGCCGCCTGAACGGGCACGTGCTTCTGGCCGAGGAACACGCCGGGCAGCGTCTCGATCTCGATGTCGACGAGCGAGTCCCGCTGCGCCTGGGCGAACCGGCGCACCTGCTCCTGCACGAACACGATGTCGTCGATGACCTGCTGGTCGAGGGTCGCCATGATCTCCGCGATGCGGGCGTCATCGAGCCGGAACGCCTCGGGGCTCCACTTGTCGAACTGCTCCGAGTACTTCCGTACTGCCGCGTCGCCGTTCCCGCGGATGTCGTCGATGATCGCGTTCACGCGCTGAGCCACATCGCTCTGGGCACTGTCGGTGAACGATTTCGACGGCGCGCTCTTCAAGTACAGGGGCATTCGGTGCTTCCTCTCGGCACATCAGTTGTGCATACGTATGTTGCCATTATGCTTCCGTATGCACGGAAGGTCAAGGGTCCGCTAGACTCGGGCGACTTGGCCGCATGCGCAAGGGGGTGGGCATGGCCGTCACGAGCAAGGACGTCGCACGCCTGGCAGGGGTGTCGCAGCCGACCGTCTCGCGCGCGCTGCGGGATGATCCCCGCGTCTCGGACGCGACCAAGCGGAGCGTGCGCGACGCCGCCGATCTGCTCGGCTACGTTCCGAGCGATGCCGGGCGCGCGCTGTCCTCGGGCCGCACCCACCGGGTCGGGCTGCTGGTGACCGATCTGGAGAACCAGTTCTACGCGCAGATCATCGCGCCCGTCCACCTCGAACTGGAGCGCCTGGGCTACCAGCTCATGCTGCACACCGAGACCGCCGACAATGAGACGGTCGCCGAACGACTGATCGCGAACGGTCTCGACGGAGTCATCCTGGCCACGACGACCGTCGACTCGGTCGCGCCACTGCGGCTGCGCGACCGCGGCCTGCCGTTCGTCTACTTCAATCGCACCGCCTCGTTCGTCGACGCGGACGCCACCATCGTCGCACCGGCKGCGGGGTTCGGCGCGGCCGCGGCGCGCGCCGTCGACCTGGGACATCGGCGGATCGGCGCCATTCTCGGGCCGAGCAACACGAGCACCGCCCAGTCCCGCGAGATCGCCCTCCGAGCGGCGCTCGCAGAGCACGGCCTCACCCTGGACCCGCAGTACGTGCGCCGGGGTCCGTTCGACACGCTCTCGGGCGACGAAGCGACGACATCGCTCCTCGCCCTGCCCGCCCCGCCGACCCTGATCTTCTGCGGAAACGACGTGGTGGCCTACGGCGCGCTGAACGCGGCACGCCGGGCCGATGTCTCCGTCCCCGGCGATGTCTCGATCATCGGCTTCGACGACCTGCCGGCCGCGTCGTGGCCCATCATCGAGCTGACGACGATCGCCTACGACTTCGCCGAGATGGCGCGCAAGGCCGCCCGTCTCATCACGCGCCGCATCAAGCACGCGGACGCCCCGATCTCGCACGTCGAGTTCGAAACCACCTTCATCGAGCGCAAGACGCTCGCCGCCGCACCGCAGGTCTGATCCCGCCGCCGGCGCGTTCGGCATCCTTGCGTTTTGCTTGTGCATACGCATACACTGCGAAGACGACCTCAATTCAGGGGCATCGCACAGCACGTGCGGCAAACAGAAGGAGCACAAGGGTGTCTCTCGATCCGGTGGCTTTCCAGCCATACGCCGACCCCGACGATTTCATCCGCGAGGTCACCGACCTCATCTGGGTGGATCGCTCGATCAGCTACATCCGCGAGAACTACGAGCCGGACTCGATCGTCCACGGCGCGTACGGGACTTCCACGAGCCGCGATGAGGTCATCGAGGGAACGCTCATGCGCATCTCGGCGACGCCGGACCGCACCGGGCAGGCCGAAGACGTCATCTGGGAGGCCCGTGGCGACGACGCCTTCCTCAGCTCGCACCTCGTCCTGTCCGGCCACCTCCAGACCTCGGAGTACAGCCGTACCATCGCGAACTGCCTCTACCGTCGCGGCCGCATGGTCGAGGAATGGGTGGTCCGCGACTCGCTCGCCGGCGCGCTGACGCGCGGCGACGACCTCGACGAGCTGGCGCGCGCGCAGGCTTTCCGGGGGTACACCGGGTCGTGGACCGAGGCGGCGCCGACCGATCCGATCGCGCTCGGCGACTCCGGCGCTCGCCCCGACCTGCACCGCTCCGAGGTCGAGACGGTGCTCGACATGATCCAGATGGTCTGGAATGAGCGTGACCTCCAGAAGGTCGAGACCTTCTTCCAGCGCGACCTGGTGCTGCTCACCGTCGGCAACCGGCTCGTCATCCGCCCCGAGGGCTACCGTCGCGCGCTGCTGCGCTTCCTCGAGTCGTTCCCGGCCGGGCAGTTCGAGATCCGCGACATCCAGACCAATTACGACATCCGCTACGCCGGCCTGCGCGTGGCAGTCACCTGGAAGTTCGTCGGCGCGTACAACGGCAAGCCCAACTACGGGCCCCTCACCGGCAAGCCGGTGGACGTGCTCGGCATCTCCCAGTTCACGTTCCACAAGGGCGCGCTCGTCAAAGAAGTGCGCCTCTGGGACGACATCGCCCTGCGGGCGCAGATCGCCGGCGTGCGCGGCGATGAGCCCGTGGGCCCCACAAACATCTACTGACCATCGACAAAGACAAGGAATCAGAGCAATGAGCACCGACGTGATCGTCGATCAGACCGAAGTCCAGCGCCGCACGATCCGCAAGACCGATTGGGCGCCCCACAAGGCCGCCTTCATCGACTGCCGCACGCCCGGCTCCGACCAGAAGGAGAACTACGCCTTCATCGGCGGCGGCGTCTCGCAGAACGCCGGCCAGGTGATCAACCTCACCGAGCCGCACGGGTTCAACACGGGGGCCGCCGGAATGCCCAAGGGCATCTCGAACAACCTCCACCTGCACTTCACCGCGGAGGTCTTCGTCAACCTCGGCGGCGTGTTCCGCCTCCGCTGGGGCATCGACGGCAAGCAGGGCGAGTACGTCAGCACCGACGGCGACATCATCTCGATCCCCACGTGGATCTTCCGCGGCTTCACCAACGAAGGCCCGGACGACGGCATCCTGTGGACGACGCTCGGCCGTGACGTCACCGGCGGCATCATCTGGGGCCCCTCGGTGCTGAAGGAGGCCGAGTCTTACGGCCTGCACCTCACCGCCGACAACCAGCTCATCGACACGGTCGCCGGAGACGTGCTCCCCGAGGGCGTCGCACTGATCAAGCCGATCCAGCAGAAGTACGTCGACGAGCTCACCGTCTATTCCGTCGAGGAGCTGCGCGGGCGCGTCATCCAGCCGGGCGACCGCGTGTACAGCCGCAACGCGCTGCTGTGCGCGACCCTGCCCGGTGGGGCCGCGGAGCTCAGCCTTGCGATCGGGTACGGCATGAGCGAGGACCGCCGCCAGGTGCCCCGCATCCACGAGCCGCACTCGTTCAACATGGCCTGGGTGCGGGCCGCAGCGGACGAGGGACTGCTGCGCCACCGCCACGACAAGGCGCAGGTGCTGCTGGTCAAGTCAGGGCGCTGGGCGATCACGCTGAACGGCGACCCGGCCACCACCGTCGAGATCGGCCCCTCCGACTCGTTCTCGGTTCCCGAGGGCGCCTGGCGGGAATTCCGCTGCGTCGAGGCCGACGATTCCGGTGCCGGTGAGCTGCTCGTCGTGAACGCCGGCGACGACCGGGTCTACCTGGAATGGGCCCCTGAGGTCGTCGACGCCGCCCGCGCCGCCGACTGGATGATCGACCCCAACGGCTACCTCGCGCCCGTCGGCGTGATGATCACGGCCACTGAAGACGACTGATCCGCAACCCACACGCCCACGCATGACCAGGTCACAGCGCGCTCCCCATCGCGGGACCCGGTCACTGCGTCTCGCCGCGACCTCTCCAGAGGTCATCCTCGGCGACGTCGACGGCAACCTGCAGCGCATTCGGGTTGCGCTGCAGGCTGCCGTCGCGCGTGGCGCACAGCTCATCGTGCTGCCGGAGCTCGCCACGAGCGGCTACGTGTTCGCCGACCGGGAGGAAGCGGCCGAGGCATCCATCACCCGCGGGCATCCCGGCTGGGCGGACCTCTCGTCGACCCTGCCGGCCGGGGTCGTCGCCGTCATCGGCTACGCCGAACGCGACGGCAGCCAGGTCTTCAATTCCGCTGCCATCCTCACCGGGGAGCGGCGGATCGGCGACTATCGCAAGGCGCACCTCTGGGGCGCGGAAGCGGCGCTTTTCGAACGGGGACCGAGCGCGGGCGCCCTGTTCGACACCCCGATCGGCCGACTCGCCGTGGCCATCTGCTACGACAACGAGTTCCCGGAGGTCCCCCGTCGCCTCGCGCTCGCCGGCGCGGAGGTCCTCGCCCTGCCGGTCAACTGGCCCCTCATCGCCAGACCGGACGGCGAGCATCCGCCCGAGACGATCCAGGCCATGGCCGCGGCACGGTCTTCACGGCTCGCGACGGTCATCGCCGATCGGTCGGGCGCCGAGCGAGGCGTGGCCTGGACAGGAGGCACCGCCGTCATCGACGAAGACGGCTGGGTCGCCGCGCGGCCCGATGAGAGCGGCTCGGCCATCGCCACGCTCACGCTGCGCTCCCCCGGCGACAAGTCGCTGCCGCCGCACAACGACCTGTTCGGCGATCGGCGACCGGAGCTGTATTGAAGGGACGGATGCCGCGGCATCCGTCACCTCCTCACTCCGCGCGCGACCGCCCGGCGTGCTCGGCGACCTTCGCCAGCAGGGTGCGTTCGGCCAGGTCCGCCAGGCGCCGCGTCGCCGGCGACAGGTAGGCGCCCTCGCGCTGGACGAGCGCGATCGTGTCGTAGAGCGGCTCCGCGAAGGGCGTGACGTCGATCCCGGGTGGGAACGACGGCGACTCCGCAATCGTGCGCGACACGATCGTGTCGGCCGCCCCCGTGGCGACCAGGCTCAGCGCCGTCTCGACGTGCTCGACCTCGATGGCCGGGTCGATGGTCAGGCCCTCGAGACGAGCTCGCTCGAGCAGCTGCCGGCGGGTCGGGTCGCTCCATCCCGCGTACGCGTCGTAGAGCACGAGCTTGGCCCGGGCGACTTCGTGGATGCTCAGGGGCCCCTCACTCGGCGAGCGGTGGGTCGATGCGTACAGCACCTCGTCGCGGAACAGCGGCTTGATCTGCAGACCCGACTCCTCGACGGGTAGGACGAGCAGCCCTGCCTCGATCTCACCGGAGGCGATCGACTCCGCGACGAGCGCGGAGTTCAGGCCGACGAGCCGCACCTTCACCTTCGGATGGCGGCGGTGGAACCGCTGCACGAGGTCGGACAGGTCGTAGTACGCCGCATTGCGGAGCACTCCGAACGTGCAGGTGCCCCCTTCGAGCGAGTGGATCGCAGCGACGGTCTCGATGCCATTGGCGATCGCACTCACCGCCAGTTCGGCGTGCTCACGCAGGGCGAGAGCAGAGTCGGTCGGCGTGAGCCGCCGGGGTCCGCGGGTGAACAGCCGCACCCCCAGTTCGTTCTCCAGGCGCGCGACCAGTTCGGAGACCGAGGCCTGGGTCGCGTCGAGTTCGACAGCGGCCGCGGTGAACGATCCGAACTGCATCGCGGCGAGGAATGCCTTGAGTTGCGTGATGGTCACGAGCCAATGGTAAACCCTTTGCTTCGTATCGTATCTACTGGGCTTGTGCGATATCAGAGCGCCTGCCTAGCCTGTGGGTATGCGCTACAGCCCCGCCCTCCTGCAGAGCCTCGAAGGCTCCTTCCGTCACCTCAAGACCCCGCTGATCGACGCCCCTGCGGCGCAGCGCGACCCCGCCGTCATCCAGACGGTGTCGGCCATGCTCTCCGATATCCAGCACCGCGGCCTCGATGCCGTGCTCGACTACGCTCGCAAGCTCGACAACTACCAGGGCGGCGACATCGAGCTCAGCGCGGAGCAGATCGCGACGAGCGGCGACCGCCTGCCCGCCGACCTCCGTGCGGCGATCGAGCTCGGCTCGGCGCGCACGAAGGCCTTCGCCGCCGAGCAGCGCGCGCACCTCACCGACTTCGAGACCGAACTCGTCCCCGGCCTCATCACCGGAGCCCGCTACATCCCGGTGTCGCGGGTCGGGGCCTACCTCCCGGCGGGCCGCTTCCCGCTGACCGCCAGCGCCTTCATGACCGTCGGCGTCGCCAAGGCCGCCGGCGTTCCCACCGTCATCGCGTGCACGCCGCCGCAGCCGCACGGGGGCGCGAACGACGCCGTCGTCTACGCCGCCCACCTGTCCGGCGTCGACCGCGTCTTCGTCCTCGGCGGCGTGCAGGCGCTCGCTGCGATGGCGTACGGCCTGCTCGGCGAACTCCCCATCGACATGCTCGTCGGCGCCGGCAACGCGTTCGTCGCCGAGGCGAAGCGGCAGCTCTTCGGCGCCGTCGCGATCGATCTGCTCGCCGGCCCCTCCGAGGTCGCGGTGATCTCTGACGAGACCGCAGACCCCGAGATCGTCGCCGCCGACCTGCTGGGTCAGGCCGAGCACGGTCCCAACTCCCCCGCCGCCCTCGTCACGACCTCGGCCGAGCACGGCCGCGCCGTCATCGAAGCGGTCGAGCGTCAGCTCGGCGAGCTGTCCACCGAGCCGATCGCCGGGCCTGCGTGGCGCGACTACGGCTCTGTCACCGTCGCGAAGGACCGCGAGACCGCGGTCGCGCTGATGGATGACCTCGCACCCGAGCACCTCGAAGTGCTGACCTCGGATGACGCGTGGTACCACGACAACCTGCGCAACTACGGATCGATCTTCATCGGACCGTGGAGCACGGTGGCCTACTCCGACAAAGGCATGGCGGGAACGAACCACGTGCTGCCGACCGCCGGCGGAGCCAAGCACAGCGCGGGGCTCTCGGTCTCTCGGTTCCTGAAGCCGCTCACCTATCAGCGCATCGCACGAGAGGCCACGCCCGCGCTCGCGAACGCCGTGCAGGTCATCTCCGACTCCGAGGGCATGGCCGCGCACAGCGCGACCGCCACGATGCGCCTCGCGACCTACCAAGGCGACCAGCCCGCGGCGTAWGGAGTCGGGCGGACGGCGTCAGCCGTCCGCCCGATCGCCGTCTCGAGCGGCGCGACGTTCACACCGCCGCGACGCGCCGCCGGTGCGCGGTGCGCTGCCACCAAGGGCGATCCGACGCCACGACCTCCACCGGCGTGGCCGGCCGAAGGTCTCCTACCTCGACGCCTGCTTCCCGGAGCAGCCCGGTCACATGATCGGCGATTCCGAGGCACGCAGACAGACCCGTGGACCGGATCGCCGCGACGTTGATGAAGCGCTCGTCCACGGGTGACGGTCCGATGATGTAGTTCGCGTCGCGACCCGCCGGCCGCAGGCCGGCATAGGTGCCGATCGGCTCGAGCCCCGCGAGCGCCGGAAGCTGCGCGAGCGCCTTGTCGAGCACCTCGCGGTGCGCGTCCGGCCGCACGCTCCAGTCCTCCTTGTCGAACTGGTCGTGTGCGGTGGGACCGCAGACGACGCGACCATCGAGGGTCGGAAAGACCAGGACGCCCTTGGTGCGCTTGGTGGGGACCGGAAGGATGATCTCCTCGAGCGTCCGGCCTTTCGGCAGGGCGAACACGAAGAACTCCCCTTTGCGCGGGTAGATCTCGAAGCTGTCGTCGCCGATGAGGCGTGCGACCTCGTCCGCGTGGAGACCGGCCGCGTTGACGACGAACGGCGCGGTCACGGTGCGGCCGTCGTCGGTGCGCACGATGAGGTTCTCTCCCGCAGCATCGATCGCGGTGACGCGCGCCTTGCGGAGGATGCCGGCGCCCGCCGCAAGGGCGGATCGACCGAGTGCCAGGGTGAAGGCCACCGGGTCGGTGACCGACTCTCCGGGGACCAGCAGCGCACCGTCGCTGGATCGGATCGCCGCCGTCACGCCGTTGCGGGCGGCGTTCTCGGCCAGTCCGCGGATGACGTCGTGGTCCTCGTCGCGATGCGGGACGAGGACGGCGCCGACGTGCAGCACCGGTACGCGGAGAGCTGCCATCACCGCCGGGCGGAGCTGAGCCGAGCGAAGGATCAGTGCGGTCTCCAGGTCACCCGGCGTCGAGTCGAAGCCGGTGTGCAGCACCCCCGAATTCGTGCCGCTGGCCTGATAGGCGAGGTCGGCCTCGGCCTCGACGAGCACAGAATCGACACCGCGATGCGTGAGGGCGTGCAGGATGGCGGTGCCGACGATCCCACCGCCGACGATCGCGACAGTAGCCGTGTGGTGATTCATGGTGTTCTCCAGGACGAGGCGTGGGATCAGAGGCTGGATTCGGCGAGGGCACGCCACGTCCCGCGGAAGTCCGCGGCTCGTTCCGCAGCCCAGCGGGGCGTGTAGACCTTCGCGGGCGTCCACGCGATCACGGAATCCTCAAGGGCGCGGCCGGGCTCGTAGGCGATCCGCGCGAGCGCGACGGCACCGAGGGGGGTCGCGTGCGCGGACGGATAGACGTCGACTTCGATCTGCATGAGGTCTGCGACCGCCTGCATGAGCACGCGGCTGCGGGTGAGGCCGCCATCCACGCGCAGGCGCGTGAGCGGCTGCCCGATGTCGCCCGCGACCAGCTCACCGAGCTCCGCCACCTGGGCGGCGATCCCCTCGAGCACGGCACGGACGATGTGGCCGACACCGGTCGAGAGGCTCATGCCGGACAGGGCCGCCCGGGCATCCGGACGCCACCAGGGGGCGCCGAGGCCGGCGAGCGCGGKAACACTGAACACGCCGGCGGAGTCCGGCTCCGAGACCCGGTCGAGGTCGGCGGCGTGGGCGATGAAGCCCAGGTTCTCCATCCACCGGATCGCCGACGCCGCGGTGTAGACCTGGCCGTCGAGACAGTAGGTGGGGCGACCGCCGACGCTCCAGGCGACCGATGCCGCGAGGCCCGAGCTCGATCGCTGGGCGCCCGTGCCGCTGTTCGCGACCAGGAACGCCCCCGTGCCGAACGTGCATTTCCCCTCACCGGGAACAAGACCCGACTGGGCGAGAAGCGCCGCCTGCTGATCGACGATGAGGCCGCCGACCGGGATGTCACGACCGAACATGCGCGTCGACCCGGCTACCGCATCGGAGGGCAGGATGGCGGGCAGTCGTTCATCGCCCAGGCCGAACAGTGCGAGCAGCTCGGCATCCCACTCCGTCGAGTCGAGCCCGGTCACGAGGGACCTGCTCGCCGTCGACACATCCGTGACGAACTCGCCGGTCAACTGGTGCAGCAGCCACGCGTCCGAGGTGGTGACGACCCCTTCGGCGGTGAGGTTCCTTCGGATCCAGGCCTGCTTCGGCGCCGAGAAGTAGGGGTCGAGCACCAGGCCGGTGCGGTCCGCGATCTCGTCGCGGTGCTCGGCGAGCTCGCGGCACACGCTCTCCGCGCGACGGTCCTGCCAGACGATCATCTGGGTCAGCGGTGCACCCGTCGCGGGGTCCCAAGCGAGCACCGTCTCGCCCTGATTCGCCAGGGTGACGATGTCGACGTCCACGCCTGCCTGGGCGATGGCGGCGCGTCCCGACGCAAGGACGCTCTCGAGGATGAGCCGGGGATCGTGCTCGACGGCGCCACCTGCGGAATAGGCCGGCCGCACCGGCAGCTCAGCGAGCCCGAGCACCGTCCCGTCGGGCGCGACGACGACCGCCTTCGTCCCCGACGTGCCCTGGTCGATCGCGAGGACGGTGGTCACGCTGCTCATCCTACATACGTATGCGCAGTGGTGCTCCTGTGTGTCTTCTTAGGTTGTCGCCTGAACTGCATACGCATACCATCGGACGAAACGACGATCCGGCGTACGGCGAATGCGACGCCGACATGAAGGAGCAAGAGAGTGACCCTCGACCCCGTTGCCTATCGCCCGTTCGCGGATCCCGACGACTTCATCCGCGAAGTCACCGATCTCATCTGGGTCGATCGCGCCATCTCGTTCATCCGCGAGAACTACGAGCCGGATTCGATCGTGCACGGCGGGTACGGCACGCTCACATCCCGAGACGAAGTCCTCGAGGGCACGCTGATGCGGATCTCTACGGGACCCGACTTCACCGCCCAGGCCGAGGACGTCATCTGGGAGGCGCGCGGCGACGACGCCTTCCTGAGCTCGCACCTGGTGCTCGTCAGCGACCTGCACAGCGCCGAGCACAGCCGTACGATCGCCAACTGCCTGTACCGGCGGGGGCGCATGGTCGAGGAATGGGTGGTCCGCGACACCCTCGCCGACGCACTGCACCACGGAAGGGATCAGGACGAGCTCGCGCGGGTGCAGGCCTTCCGCGGGTACGGCGCGACGTGGACGGACACCGCCCCGGTCGATCCGATCGCGGCGGGCGATTCCGGACCGCGCCCCGACGAGCACCGCACCGAGGTCGAGACGGTTATCGACATGATCCAGACGGTCTGGAACGGCCGGGACCTGCAGAAGGTGGAGAAGTACTTCCACCGCGATCTCGTCCTCCAGACGGTCGGCAACCGCACCGTCATCCGCCCCGAAGGCTACCGGCGTGCGCTGCTGCGCCTCCTGGAGTCCTTCCCCGGCGGGCAGTTCGAGATCCGCGATATTCAGGCGAACCACGACGTCCGCTATGCGGGCACCCGCGTCGCCGTGCTGTGGAAGTTCACCGGCGACTACACCGGCGTGCCGAACTACGGCCCGAGGACCGGGAAGCCGATCGATCTGCTCGGTGTCTCCCAGTTCACCCTGCACCAGGGCGCACTGGTGAAGGAGGTGCGCCTGTGGGACGACATCGCCCTGCGCGCGCAGATCGCCGGAATGCGCGGCGACGAGCCGGTCGGGCCGCACAACATCTATTGAGTGTCGAACGGGAGGTGGTCGCGGTGGGCGACACCTATCTCCAACCGCAGTTCGCGCCTGTGAAAGCGCACGTCGCGCCGCGCTGGATTTCTGCGGATCAGATTCGGGACGCGCTTCCCGCAGTGGAAGCTGTCGACGCGCTGCATGGCGCACTTCGCGGTGGCCTGCGACCGGAGGCTGATCCACTCCGCATTGCCCTGAAGGCCGCGAGTGCCGAACTTCTGGTCATGCCCTCGCATGATGACGGGTGGTTCGGGACGAAGCTGGTGACCGTCGCGCCGGAGACCGCCGGCGCAGCCGTCCCGCGCATTCAGGGAGTGTACGTGCTCTTCGACGGTGCGACCGCGGCGCCTGCGGCCATCCTCGAAGCGACAGGGCTGACCGGCATCCGCACCGCAGCGGTGTCGATGCTGGCGACGCGGGGGCGCGTCGCGCAGTTCGAGGCCCCGGTGCGGGTGGTCGTGTTCGGGGCGGGCGTTCAGGGGATGTCGCATCTCGAGGCGCTTCGAGCAGAGCTTGCAACGAGGAGCATCCGCCTGGATGCCACAATCGTTGCGCGTTCGCCTAGAAGACTCCCACCGGGGTGGCAGGGCGCCCGCCAGGTGCCCGTCGCCGATACGGCAGCAGTGAATGACGCCTTGGCTCACGCGAACATGGTGATCTGCGCCACGCCTGTGTCGATCCCCCTGTTCTCTGGCGACTTGGTGAGAGACGACGCGATTGTCGTCGCAGTCGGTTCGCATCATGCAGAGAAGCGCGAGCTCGACGCAGCCCTTCTCGGAAGATCCACGGTCGTCGTGGAGGATGTGGGCGTGGCGCTCCAGGAGGCCGGAGACGTCGTGATGGCCATCGCGGAGGGCGCCATCGCAGCCGAATCACTCGTCTCGCTCACTGACCTCGTGAATGGGAATGCTCCGATTCCCGCCTCCCGACCGATGGTCTTCAAGTCGGTCGGCATGGCATGGGAGGACCTGGTGCTCGCGCGCGAAGCATTCCGGCGCATCACGCAGCAGGCGCCGCAGGGTCAGTAGCCGACCTGGTTCATGACGACAGGATGCCCTGACCGGCCACGCGGGCGTTGCGTTCAGCCGCGTCGCGGGCCAGGTCGAGAGCATCGGATGCCGCGACCCCGCGATCGAAGCCGGTCAGCAGTCCGCCGAGGAAGGCGTCGCCGCTCCCCGCCGAGAACCGGCCGAGTGCGCCTGGAGGGGCGATGGCGTGCGCCACCCCGGACAGGAGCGCGGCCCCGCCCCGGACGCCGTCGGTCACGACCGCGTCCGAGCCGTATCGTGCACACAGCGCGGCGGCCGCGCTCGCGGCATCCGGATGTTGGGCACCGAGAAGCTCCTCGGCCTCCGAACGATTCACCTTCACCAGATCGGCTGCCGCGATCATCGCACGCAGCCCGGCCCCGGAGCTGTCCACCGCGATTCGGGCGCCGGCCTGCCGCAGCGTCGAGAGAAGCGCCGCCACCTGGCCGGCCTCGATACCGGCCGGCAAGGACCCGGAGATCGCGACCCAGGACGCCCGCCCGGCGACCGCGGCGACCGCGGCATCCTGGAACCTCTCCCACTCCTCAGGCCGCACAGGCGTCGCCGGCTCGTACAGGTCGGTGCTCGAGGTCGCGGCACCCGACTCGACGATCGCCGAGCTGACCCGAGTGATCCCGGCGAGGGGCACCACGTCAGCGGGCACGTCGTCGGCCGCGAGCAGCTCGGCGATCCATGACCCGGTGTGGCCGCCCAGCGCAACCACCACCCGCACGTCCGCGCCGAGCGCATGGGCCACGCGGGCCACATTCAGCGCCTTCCCTCCGGCGACGCGCGTCACCGCGGTCGGACGCGTGATCTCGCCGCGGCGCAGGCCATCCACCTCGTAGGTGACGTCGAGACTCGGCGAGAGCGCGAGGGCGACGATCACGGGCGGTCGCTCCACGGCCGCACCGCGCCGAGCGTGCGCGGTGCGCCGTCGGCCAGAGTGGCCAGGGCCGTGTCCGACACCTCTTCCGGCGTGTGCCAGCGATGCTCGGTAGGCGAGGTCCAGCCCAGCTGCACAGTGTCGCGCGGAACGATCAGGATGCCGAGTGCGGGGTCTGCCGCTGCGGAGGTCCGCACCAGCACGCAGCGACCGGGGGTGGCCGCCCTGACACATGCCAGTGACGAGTCCGTCACCGCCGGCCCGTAGACGAGTGCGTCGTCCCACCGCTCTGCAGAGAGAGATGCGGCGAGCTCGTCCGCCCGCTGTGCATCCACGGCGATCGTGTCGTGCGCGCCGTGAAGCGATACTGCCACGACGCGTTCGCCTCGATCCCTGAGCACGGCTGCGGCGGGCGCGAGGATGCCCGTCGCCCCGATGACCAGAACGGTCCGCCCCGTCATTCAGAACGCCTGGGGTCCGACGGCGGCACCGCTTCTGCCCTGCAGGAAGTCGAGGTCGCACCCTTCGTCGGCCTGCACCACGTGCTCGACGTACAGGCGGGTCCACCCGCGGTCGCTGCCGGCGACGACCGGCGGGCTCCACGACTCGCGGCGACGATCGAGCTCGGCGTCGTCGACATCCATCGAGATCGATCGGTTCGGCACGTCCAGGGAGACGATGTCGCCCGTGCGCACGAAGGCGAGCGGGCCGCCCGCGGCGGCTTCGGGCACGACGTGCAGCACTACGGTGCCGTAGGAGGTGCCGCTCATGCGGGCATCCGAGATGCGGACCATGTCCATGACCCCCGCCTCGAGGATCTTGCGCGGGAGCGGCATGTTTCCGACCTCCGGCATGCCCGGGTAGCCCTTCGGGCCGACGTTGCGCACGATGAGGATRTCGTCGGGCGTGACGTCGAGATCGGGGTCGTCGGCGTCGGCGAGGTACTGCTGCAGCGAATCCCACACCAGCGCCCGGCCGGTATGGACCATGAGCTGGGGTGTCGCCGCAGACTGCTTGATGACAGCGCCCCGCGGAGCGAGATTGCCGCGGAGCACGGCGATGCCCGATCCCACGGGTTTGACCGGGTTGTCGAGCGGACGGATGACCTCGCGGTTCCAGACCTGGGCGCCGGCGTAGTTCTCGCCGAGCGTGGCGCCGGTGACGGTGAGCGTGTCACGGTGCAGGAGGTCGCCGAGGGTCTCGGCGAGTCCCGCGGTGCCACCGGCATCCTGGAACTCCTCCATCAGGAACCGGCCCGACGGCATCATGTCGGCGAGCACCGGGATGTCGCGCACGAGCGTGTCGAAGTCGTCGAGGGTGAGCTCGACCCCGACGCGGCGCGCGAGCGCGAGCAGATGGATGACGGCGTTCGTCGAGCCGCCGAGCGCGGCGTTGGCGCGTACGCCGTTTTCGAAGGCCTCGCGCGTGAGGATCTTCGAGGGGCGCAGGTCTTCGGCGACCATCTCGACGATGCGCCGGCCGGCGAGGTGCGCGGCGGTCGCCCGTCGCGAGTCGTTCGCGCCGAGCGCGGCCGTGCCCKGGAGCTGCATGCCCATGTACTCCGACACGCAGGCCATCGTCGACGCCGTGCCCATCGTCATGCAGTGGCCCTGACTGCGGGCCATGCACCCCTCGGCCTCGCGCACTTCCTCGGCCGAGATCTGCCCGGCTCGGTAGGCCTCGGTGAACCGCCAGACCGACGTGCCCGACCCGATGTCGGTTCCGCGGTACTTGCCGTTGAGCATCGGACCGCCCGTGATCAGCAGTGTGGGCAGATCGACGGATGCCGCGCCCATCAGGTACGCCGGAGTCGTCTTGTCGCACCCGGCGAGCAGCACGACGCCGTCGAGCGGGTTCATCCGGAGCGTCTCTTCGAGGTCCATCGCCATGAGGTTGCGCAGCAGCATGGCCGTGGGCCGGACCAGTGGCTCGCCGGCGGAAGTGGTGGGGAACTCGAACGGCACGCCGCCGGCCTGCCAGATTCCCCGCTTGACGTGCTCGGCGAGCGCCCGCAGATGAATGTTGCAGCTCGTCAGCTCCGACCAGGAGTTGGCGATGCCGATGACCGGACGACCCTCGAAGGTGTCGTCGGGAAGGCCCTCGCTGCGCAGCCACGAGCGGTGCATGAATCCTGTCTTGCCGGGGTCGCCGAACCAGACCTGGCTGCGCAGGCCATCGCCCCACGGCCGGTCCGTCAGACCGGTCGACCCCATGTTCTCGGCGCTCATGAGAACCTCGGCAGGTGCTGTGCCTGGGCGGCGATCAGATCGTCGGTCAGGGCTGCCGCCTTGTCGGCATCGAACAACGCGCCATCGGCGATCATGGCTTCGATGACGAGGTCCCGATCGCCGTTCAAGGCCCCCTCGACCGCGAGGTCGACGGAGGTGAGCCGGCGCGCGAGGATCGCGGTGAGGGGCTTGCCCAGGTCGGGCACCGCGATGGGGCGGATGCCGCGCGCCGTCGCGACGCCGGGGATCTCCACCGCCGACCAGTCCGGCAGGCCCGGCACGAGGCCGTTGTTGACGACGTTGCAGCTGAACATCTCGCGTGAGTCGAACGTGATGGAGCGGATGATCGCGATGAGCTGCTCCTGCTCACCGCCCGAGCGCTCGAAGATGGACTGGTCGAGCGGTTCCTCGCCGGTCGCCTGACGGCGCATCCCCTGATAGCGGTTCTCGCCCCACTCCAGGATCTCGGGGAGCGAGAAGGCGTCGATGCCGAGCTTCTTGCCGTAGTAGTCCCCCTGCCAGAACCGCTCCGGGAAGAACTCGACGACGTGCCGGTCGCCGGCCGCCGCGAACGCCCCGTAGCGCTCGAACAGCTCCCACGCGAAGGGGTTGTGCCACGCGGTCGGCGTCTCGTAGAAGATGTTGCCGATGTCGGCGGGGTCTGGCGCCTCGGCGAGTTCACGCTGCACGCGCTCGCGGATCAAGGGCCAGGCATCCTTGCCGTCGAGGCGGAAGTCGTAGATGAACGTCAGGTGGTTGATGCCCGCGTACAGCGTCGAGGTGCGCTCGAACGGCGCACCGATGAGCTGCGCGAGCTCGCGCTGGATGTGGTGCATGCCGTGGCAGAGGCCCACCACGTCGAGGCCCGTCTGCTGGTGGATCGCCTGCACATTCGCGGTCATCGGATTGGAGTAGTTGAAGAAGAACGCGTCGGGCGCGAGCTCGGCGATGTCCTGGGCGATCTCGACGAGCACCGGAGTCGTGCGCAGGAGCCGTGAGATGCCGCCCGGCATGATCGAGTCGCCGACCGGCTGATAGATGCCGTGCTTCTGCACGATCTCGTGGTCGAGCTGCCATGCGGGTCGCCCGCCCACGCCGACGCACGTCACGATGAAGTCGGCGCCCGGAAGCACAGCGCGGCGGTCGGTCGAGCGCGTGACGCGGATCGTGCCCCCGGCCCCGCGCGCGGCCACCATCTGCTCGGCAAGATCGGCGGCGATGTTCAGGTTCTCGGTGTCGACGTCGACGAGTCGGATCTCCCAGGCGCCGAGGTCCTCCGCACCGATGAGGTCGGCGAGGAGGCCGCGGGTGAAGACGGCGGAGCCGGCGCCGATGAGGACGAGGACGCGGGTATCAGTGGTCATGTTCCTGCTCCCGATCAGCGGACGGTCACTCGGTTGCGCAGCTCGCCGATGCCCTCGACGCCGCAGACGACTTCGTCGCCATCCTCCAGGTAGCGAGGCGGGGTGCGGAAGGCGCCCGCCCCGGCGGGCGTGCCCGTGAGGATCAGATCGCCGGGCTCGAGCGTCACACCATCGGAGATGAAGGCGAGCAGAGCGGGGATGTCGAAGATGAGCTCGGACGTCGAGTCGTCCTGCAGGGTCTCGCCGTTGACTTCGGTGTAGATCCGGTGACCGGAGGGGTCGCCGAACTCGTCGGCGGTGACCAGCCACGGTCCGAGCGGGGTGAAGGTGTCGAACGACTTGCCGCGCGTCCACTGCACGTCGCCGAACTGGACGTCTCGAGCCGACACGTCGTTCGCGACGGTATACGCGGCGACGTCGTCCAGAGTGGCGGGGGTGGCTCCGCCGCACCGGCGGCCGATGAGCAGCGTGAGCTCCGCCTCGTAGTCGACCTGCTGGGTGAGGTGACCGGGTACGACGATGTCATCGTTCGGGCCGGTGAGCGATGTGGTGTACTTCGCGAAGGTGAGGGGACGCTCCGGCTGCGTGAAGCCGGTCTCGCTGGTGTGATCGGCGTAGTTGAGGCCGACGGCGATGATCTTGCCGGCTCCTGCGACCGGCGTGGCGAGAACCAGGGATGCCTCGTCGAGCGGCTCCCAGGAAGCCGAAGCGCCGGATCCGACGGAGGCGACCGCGGCCAGGGCGTCGTCCGCGTGATCGACGGGGGCGACCCGGACCGAGCCCGCATCCTTCACCACGATGCGAGGGCTGCCGTCGATGACGGCGCGAGCGATTCTCATGATTCTCCTTCGGACCCGGATGCGTTGCGGACAGTCTGTCACAAACGCGCAGAAATGAGCAAGAATAATCAGATGCTTTCACGTGAACCTTTTCTCGTCGGTCCGGACCGCCCCACTGCGGGGGCCGTCAGCCTCACGCAAGGGGTTTACGGCGCCCGCGGAAACCTTGAACTCGTCGCGTGCGACCGCTCCGACGGGCTGTGGGTGTTCTGGTTCAACGCCGACCTCGACACGGATCCGCTCGAGACGCCTGACGTTCCKCCGGGATCATGGAGCGCCGGACTCCCCTTCGCTCGGGGCCATCGCTACCTCGATTCGCTGATCCTGCAATCCACGCTCGGCCCCGACCACCTCGAAGTGCTCGCGCTCGCCGAGGACGGTGTGCTCGAGAGCTGGTACTGGTCCCCGGGTCCCGGTTTTCAAAGACGGAGCACGGATGCCACGGCCGACGTCACGCGCTTCGGCGCGTCGCATCGGGAGGGCACGCTCGGAGTGACCGTCGTGGACGCCGCCGGCGCGATCAGCCACCGCGTCTCGCCGCCGGACGGCTATCCGTCKCGCGCGTGGCTGCCCGCCCAGGACGGTCCCGGTCTGCCCGACGACGCGACCACGGCGGTCGTCGCCGCCGGCGTCGCCCCGGGTGCCCTCGAACCGGGCACGGCCCGCGCCGCGGCATCCCTCCGCAACGGCGGCACGACCGAGCTGACCTGGCGCGACCGCTCCGGCGGCATCATGCACCTCGGCATCCGGCGAATCTGAACCCGCCGGCACGCTTCTCTCTCACGGCGTGCGAAGAAGCGCGCAGCGCCGCCCGCTGGGGGACGGGACGGCGCTGCGCTGGGGTCACAGCGCTCCCCTTGGGGGTGGGGCGGCGCTGCGCTGGGAGTCAGTTCACGCGGTGGATCATCGTGTTGGCGAATTGGTAGCGGTAGCCGGCATCCTTCACCGCGGCGTCGTGGCGGGGGCTCTGGCCGTAAGACGAGCCGTGCAGCCACACGAAGGCGGGCGCGGGCTGACCGGTGACAGCCTCGAGCTGCCGCTTCGACTCGACGACCTCGCGCTCGATGTCGGCGTCCGACAGCACGGTGTCGAATCCCTCGTGGTGCGCCGTGTGCGGATAGATCACGTGTCGCTTCGAGAGGTCGTGGACCTCGTCCCAGTTCATCGCGATGCGCCCGCCCTGAGCGTCCTCCTCGACGAGTGAGATCCAGTGCGCGCGGGCGAAGGCCTCCTGGTGCTCGGGGTCGCAGTCCACGAACGATGTCGCGATGGGGAACCAGCCGGTGAGGCCGAACTCGTCGCAGAGGGGCGCGGCGACCGTCGCGGAGTTGCGGTATCCCTCGTAGAACACCGGGATGAGCCCCGGCTTGTCCTTGTGCCACGAGCCGGTGTCGAAGAGCCGATCGAGATCGTCGAGGGTGACGGGCGCGTAGTCGCGGGCGAATCCGGCGAGCTCCTTGGCGAGTTCGTCCCGCGCGCCGCGAGGGGTCGAGTGGTAGTTGACCACGCGGATGAAGTGCCCGCGGCGCAGCTGCTCGCGCTGGGCGGTGAACGACGGCTGGGTCACGTCAGGCTCCTTCGGCGGCGGATGCCTCGGCACCCGCGGGGTCGGTGATCGGCGCCGCGCCGGGCGCGAAGTGCGTGTACGCCACCACTTGCATCGCGGCGATGACGGCGCCTTCGTCCTCGTCGCGTGCGAACGGCACCAGCGCGGCGGAATAGCGGTCGAACACGTCGGCGTACGCGCCGCCTTCGGCGATCTGCGCCGGATCGGACGCGGCGGGAATCGTCCCCCGCTCGTCGACGAAGCCGAGCACCATCGGGATGCCCTCGCGTTCGAGGCGGCGGTCGTGGCAGGCGCGCATCAGACCGACGATGTCGCCGGCGGCGAGAAGCTGGGCGGCGGTGGCCTCGCCGTCGTGCGACGAGGGCCCGCTGACTGTCGCGGACATGAGTTTCCTTTCGGGAGTTCAGGAGAGGAGGGGTGCAGGCATCGAGATGATGCGCAGCAGGCGCTCGACATCGCCGGCGATCGCCTCGCGAGCAGCCGCGAGGGCTCTGCGCGGATCGGGACCGGGGCCGAGCCCCGAGATGAGCGCCCCGGTGTAGGCGGCGGAGAGCTGAGTGCCGACGTTGACCTTGCGGATTCCGGCGGCGACCGCCGCGGCAAGACCATCGTCCGAGACGCCGGACGAGCCGTGCAGCACGAGTGGTACGGCAACGGCCGAAGCGATCCGCGAGATGAGGTCGTCATCGGGATGCGCGGTGCGCTCGGTCATGGCGTGTGACGTCCCGACCGCGATGGCGAGCGCGTCGACGCCGGTCGCGGCGACGAACCCGGCCGCCTCCTCCGGATCGGTGCGCACTCCCGGCGCATGCGCGCCGTCCTTGCCGCCGATCTCGCCGAGCTCCGCCTCGACCCAGATGCCGAGCTCATGGCCACGGGCCGTCACCGCGGCGGTCTGCGCGACGTTCTCGTCGTAAGGGAGGAGCGAGGCGTCGAACATCGCCGACCCGAAGCCCAGGCGGGCGGCCTCCTCGATCAGCGAGGCGTCTTCGCAGTGATCCAGGTGCAGGCCGACCGGTACGCCTGCGGACTCGGCCAGGGCGAGGCATCCCGCCGCGAGCGGCGCGAGCGCGCCGTGGAACCGCACCGCATTGTGGCTGACGGACAAGAGCACGGGAAGACCGGCGCGCTCGGCGCCGGCGACGATCCCTTCGGCGTATTCCAGCGTGATGACGTTGAAGGCGGCGAGCGCGGGCAGGCGCGCGCCGTCCCCCGCCTGCAGCAGGCGGGCAGCGGTGGTCAGCATGTCTCGACGCTCACCCCCGCGGCACGGAAGCGCTCGATGATGCCGGCGTCTGCGGCATCGTCGGTGAGGAGCGTCGTGATCGCGCTGGTCGGCACGAGCCGGGCAGGCCCGCGCTGCGACAGCTTGCTGTGGTCGGCGAGCAGGATGAGCTCCCGAGCGGAGGAGATGAGCGACCTATCGGTCTGGGTCTCGCTGAGGTTGGTCCCCGTCACGCCGATCTCGGGGTCGATGCCGAAGGCGCCGGTGAAGACCTGGTCGATGCCGAACTCGTCGAGTCCTGCGATCGTGAGGTGACCGAGCAGGCTCATCTCCTGCCGGCGCAGCACGCCCCCCAGCACGATGATCGCGATGTCGCTGTACTGCGAGACCCGGTTCACGACGCTGAGGCTGTTCGTGAGCACCGTCAGTCCGCTCACCGTGCCGAGGAACGGCAGCATCGCCTCGGTCGTGGTCCCGCCGGTGATCAGCACCGTCGAGTTGTCCGATACGTGCCGTGCGGCGGCCTGGCCGATGCGGCGCTTCTCCTCGGCGAAGGCGACTTCGCGCAGCGGCCGCAGCGGCTCGACATCGTCGCTTACGTGCGCCGCTCCGCCGTGCACGCGCTCGATGAGCCCGCGCTCCTGCAGCTCGTTGAGGTCACGTCGCACGGTGGACGTGCTCACGCCGAGCAGGCGCGACATCTCGGCGACCGAGCCGGCACCGTAGGCGCGGATGAAGTTGAGCAGCTCACGCTGGCGCTTCGCGCCGAGCAGGGGTTCAGTAGCCGGAGACACGATCGACCTCATTCAGTACCGGACGCCCTTCGGCGAGCCTGGTCAGGTTCTCGACCACGAGGTCGAGCGTCTGTGCATGATATTGCGGCGCGAGCCCCGCGACGTGGGGCGTGACGAGCGTGTTCGGCTCGGACCACCACGGAGAAGTCGCCGGCAGGGGCTCGTCGTCGAAGACGTCGAGCGCCGCCGCGGCGATGCGGCCGTCGCGCAGCCGCTCGAGCAGGGCCGCCTCATCGAGGATGCCGCCGCGTGCGATGTTCACCACGAGCGCGCCGTGCGGGAGCCGATCCAGCTGCGCTGCGCCCAGCATCCCGCGCGTGAGCTCGGTGAGCGGGACCACCACGACGAGGATGTCGCTCTGCGCGAGCACGTCGTCGAGGCGATCCATCCCGAACAGCTCGGTGGGGTCCTCGTCAGCGCTGCGGCGGCCGGTGTCGAACTTGCCGGATGCCGCGGCATCAGGCACCGTCCGCTTGAGGCCGAGCACCCGCATCCCGAATGCCGACGCGAGCCGCGAGATCTCCCGCCCGATCCGCCCGTAGCCGACGATCCCGACCGTCGCGCCGGCGAGCTGACGGGGGGTGAGGTGCGCGAGCCGGTCGGCGTTCGTCGGCCACTCGCGACCGTCGCGCAGCTGCTGGATCAGCGGCATCCGGTGCGCGAGCTCGAGGATCGTCATCATCGCGTACTCGGCCATCGGCACGGGGGCGATGCCACCGAGGGTCGCGATGGGGATGTCGGTATCCCACAGCGAAGTGCGGCGCACGTGATCGACGCCGGACGTGTCCAGCTGAACGCACCGCAGCGCCGGCACCTGTGCGGCCTCCGGGAACCACTCGCTGGTGTGCAGCAGGTCAACCTCGGCGAGCAGTGCTGGGGAAGGGTGCCCGCCGAGGTCGAGTCGATGGATCCGCAGGTCGGGCACGCGCGCGGCGAGCTGGTCGAACCACTCGTCGGGCAGGTCCAGGGTGCACAGGTACGTCAGGGTCACTTGATCCCGCTCCGGGCGAAGCCCTGCACGAAGTAGCGCTGGAACATGAGGAAAAGGATCACCATGGGCAGGACCGAGATCAGAGCGAGGGCCATGATCGACTCGTATTCCGGGGCCGTCTGGTTCTTGAGGTAGAGCAGACCGATCGGCAGCGTGAACAGCTCGTTGTCCTTCAGGGCGATGAGCGGCCACGCGAAGTCGTTCCAGCTCGACATCAGCGTCAGCAGCGTGAGCACCGCGATCAGCGGCTTGCACAGCGGCAGCACCACCTGCATGAAGGTGCGTATCTGGCCGGCGCCGTCGATGCGTGCGGCCTCCAGGATCTCTTCGGGGATGCCGATGAAGAACTGCCGCGCCAGGAAGATGCCGAAGGCTGCGGCCGCGCCCGGCAGGATCACGCCCCAGTACGTTCCATAGATGCCCAGGCCCGAGACGAGCTTGAACTGGGCCACCATGATCGCCTGGACGGGGATCATCATCGTGGCGAGGGTCAGGAGGAAGATCGTGTTCCGCCCCCGGAACTGCAGCCGCGCGAACGCGTAGCCGGCGAGCAGATTCACGAACACGGTGAGCGCCGTCACGAACAGCCCKATGACCACCGAGTTCTGGAACCACAGGGTCACGTCGAAGCGCCGGAAGATCCTCTCGAAGTTGTCGAACGTGATCTCGCTCGGCCAGAAGCGCAGCTCGGAGGAGAAGACCTCGCCACGCGGCGAGAAGGCCATGACGAGCATCCAGTAGAGCGGGAAGATGACGATGGCGCACACGACGACGGCGATGATCGTCCGGGCGACGATGCCCTTGCGATCGGCCTGCCCGCGGCGCCGGCGTCGCAGCAGGCGCTTGGCCCGTCGCTCGCCGAATTGGTCCACTTCCGCGAGCTGGAGGAGGGTGGTTGTCTGAGTCATGGGGAGCCCCTATTCGACCATGTCGCGGGTTCGGCTGGTCTTCCACTGGATGAAGGTGAAGGCGAGCGTGATGAGGAGGATGACGATGCCGATCGCCGCGCCATAGCCGGGCTCGCGGATCTGGAACCCGTTTCGGTAGGCGTAGGTGACGAGCACGGATGTCGCGTTGCCAGGTCCGCCCCCGGTCATGACGTAGATCAGGTCGAAGACCTGGAACGATGCGATGACGTTCATGATCAGCAGGAAGAAGGAGCTCGGCCCCACCAGCGGCATGGTGACGGAGCGGAATTGCTGCCAGCGGCTGGCGCCGTCGATGCGTGCGGCCTCATACAGCTCGGGCGAGATGCCCTGGAGCCCTGCCAGGTAGATCACCATGTTGAAGCCGATCCTGAGCCAGATAGCGGCGATCATGACCGAGATCATCGCCGCCGTGCCGTTGGACTGCCACGGGATCGGCTCGAGACCGATGGCGACCAGGACCTTGTTGATCAGCCCGTTGCTCTCGTAGAACAAGGCGACGGCGATCATGCCGGATGCCACACCCGAAATGACCATGGGCAGCACGATGATCGTGCGCCAGATCCCCCGCGCCGGCAGCACGGAGTTCACCAGCACCGCGAGGCCGAGGCCGCCGATCATGACGATGGGGACCGTGACGATGGTGAAGAGCACGGTGTTGCCGAGGCTCAGCCAGAAGACCGGGTCGGTCGCCATCCGGATGTAGTTGTCCAGTCCGACCCACCTCGGGTCTCCGAAGCCCCTCGTCTCCTGGAAGGAGAGCGGGACGGCCCACAGGATCGGCAGGAACATGAACAGCGCGAGCAGGATCAGGTTCGGGCCGATGAATGCCCATCCCGTCAGCGAATCCCTACGGCGCGCCGTGCGGCGCGCCGCCCCCGTCCGGGAGGGCGCCGGAGCGCCCTTCCGGACGGAGGCGGTCACGGCAGCGGTCATTACTGAGCCGCTTCCTGAATCGCCTTGGTGAGGTTCGCCAGGGTGTCGGCGGTCGACTGACCGCCGATGAACGCCGCCTCGAGCTGGTCCTGGAGGGCGGTGTTGATCGCCGCCATGGCGGGCGAGGTCAGCTGCTTGACATCGGCGGCCTCGATCGTGACGGCCTGGTCGACGAACACCGGCATAACGTCGGGACGGACATCGAAGCTGATCGCGTCGCCGGCGAGGTCGAGCCGCGTGGGCAGCTCGTTCGTGGCGGCGCAGAACGCCGACATCGCATCGGCCGACACCATGAACTTCAGGAACTCGGCCGCGAGCTCGGGGTTGCTCGTGTCCTTCGTGGCCACCAGCGCGTTGCCGCCGAGATCGGTCGCGCCGCGTTCGTCCCTCGGCATCGGAATGGCCGTCCACTCGAACTCGTTCAGTGCGTCCTGGTCAGGCACGAGGAACGAGCCGGCGAAGGCCATCGCCGCGGTCTGCTCGGTGAAGAGGTTGTCCGCATAGACGGTTCCCTTGGTGGAGCTGGTCGGGGGCACCCACTCGTTCTCGAAGAAGCTCTTCGTGAAGTCCAGAGCCTTCTCGCCCTCGGCGGAATCAATGGTGGGGGTGGTGCCGTCCTCGCCGATGAAGGTGCCGCCGGCCTGGAACAGCCAGCTGAACCAGCGCGGCGCGCCACCCAGCTGCCAGTTGTAGACGAATGGGTACTTGTCCGCCGGAAGGCCCGCGCGCAGCTGCGCAGCGACATCCGCGAACTCATCCCACGTCCAGGCTTCGTCCTGCGTCGTCGGGAACGTGGACGGGTCGACGCCGGCCGCCTCGACCATCGCGGTGTTGACGAGAAGCGCCGACACGTCGGTCTGGTGCGGCACGCCGTAGGGTGCGCCGTCGTACGAGACGCCTTCCCACATCGCGGGGACGAAATCGGCGATCTCGTCGTCGGTGAAGTAGGGGCTGAGGTCGAGCAGCTGGCCCTGGCTGGAGTAGACGCCCAGGTTGCCGTAGTCCACCCGGAAGAGGTCGGGCGCATCGCCGGATGAAAGCTGCGCGTCGATGTTGGAGAACATCTGGTCGTAGGGCACGACGTTCAGCTTGATCTTGGCGCCCTCGTGCTCGCTCTCGAACTGCTTGATCAGCGCCTTGAACTGGATCTCTTCGGCCTCGCTGCCCCACGTGGTGAAAGTGAGGTTCTGCGAACCGGCTTCGTCATCGCCGCCGCCCCCGCCGAAACCGGCACAGCCGGAAAGTGCCAGTGCTCCGGCGGCGAGCACGGCCGCCCCGCTGACAACACGCTTGTTGGTGAATTTCACGCTGCGATCCCTTCGGGTTCGTCTGCGGCGCGACCGCGGTGCTGCGTTGCGCCTCTTGGTTGGGACGAGTATTCACCCAACGACCTCAAATAGTCAAGAACTTCCATAACATGCTCATTTCTGATTGAATGTTGCTCACTCAATCGAGTCCTCGACGCTGAGGACAGCCCAGGAGGAACCGCATGAATGACAGCAACGCCGCCTTGGGCGTCGTCACCGAGCAGGAGCTCACGAGCCAGCCGGAGATCTGGACGCAGGCGCTGGCGCTGCCCGCGGAGCAGCTCGCGCTGCTCCCGCAGCAGGGCGAGAAGGTCATCGTCATCGGCTGCGGCACGTCGTATTACATCGGCGACTCGTACGCGTACCTGCGCAACGACGCCGGCCTCGGCCGCACGCGCGCGGCGATCCCCACAGAGCTGACCTGGATCGACGACGACGAGCACATCGTCGTCATCTCCCGCTCGGGCACGACCGCCGACGTCGTCGAGGTCGTCGAGCGGTACAAGGACACGCACCGGATCACGGCGATCCTCGGCGACCTCGAAACCCCGCTCGGCGAGCTGTGCGACCGCATCGTGCACCTCGGCTTCGCCGATGAGACCTCGGTCGTGCAGACGCGGTTCGCCACCACGGGTCTCACGACTCTTCGTTCCTCGATCGGCCTGGTTCCCGACACGCTGGTCGCCGACGCGCGCACCGCGCTCGAACTCCCACTGCCGGCCGACCCCGCGAAGGTCAAGCAGGTCGTCTTCCTCGGGCATCGCTGGACTGTCGGGCTCTCGCACGAGGCCGCCCTCAAGCTCCGCGAGTCCGCGGGAACGTGGACCGAGGCCTACCCCGTGTGGGAGTACCAGCACGGTCCCATCTCGTGTGCCGGCCCAGATTCGCTCGTCTGGGTGCTCGGCGATGTGCCCGAAGTCGTCGCCGCCGACGTGCGCTCCACCGGTGCGACGGTCTACTCGAACGATCTCGACCCGCAGGCGAACCTCGTGCTCGCGCACCGCCTCGCGCTCGCCCTCGCGCGGGAGGCCGGGCGCAATCCCGATACCCCGCCGTTCCTGAACCGCTCGGTCCTCGTCACCAGCTGATGCCGGTCGTCACCGTCGCCGTCCCCGCGCATCCGGAGGTGGGGCGCCTCCTCATCGATCTCGCCGACACTGTGGCAGCCATACTGGAACTCGGCGACGGCGACGTCATCGCCGTGCACACGCCCAGTGGGGCGAGCGCGAAGAGCGGGACGGATGCCGCGACCGCGGTCTCCGCCTGGCACATCGTGACCGTGCAGGGATCCGACCGCGGGCGCGAGAACATGGCGGCGGCGCTGCGGGCCGCCGAGGCATCCGTCCGGTCGTGGTGCGAGCGCCACGATCTCGATTGCGAAGGGGTATGGACGCAATGGCTGAAGCCGCTCCCGGAGTGACTGGTCGCCTGCTCGTCGTCGGCGAGCTCTGCGTGGACCTCATCGTCGGCCTCACGGACGACGACATCCGCTTCGGTCAGCACGAGCAGCTCGTGCCGTTCACCGCGCTCACGATGGGCAGCTCGTCGGCGATCACGGCGTGCGGTGCGGCCGCGGCGGGAGTGCCCACCACCATGATCGGGGTGGTCGGGCGCGACGAATTCGGCGACTTCATCCTCCGCGAGCTTGCGGCCCGTGGGATCGACGTGTCACGCGTACGGGTCGACCCGTCGCTGCCGACCGGGTCGTCCACACATCTCACACGCCCCGGCGGCGACCGCGCCATCCTCACCGCGATGGGCTCGATCGGCCATACCGCCGCCGCCGACGTTCCGGATTCGTTCGACGACGCCGCGCACCTGCACATCGGCAGCTGGTTCCTGCAGCACGCCCTGTGGGACGACGCCGCCGCCCTGTTCGCCCGCGCCCGCGCGGCCGGGCTCACCACCTCGGTCGACGGCAACTTCGACCCGGAGGAGCAGTGGGATCGGGGAATCCTGAGTCTCATCGCCCACGCCGACGTGTTCTTCGGCAACGAACAGGAGCTGGCGGGGATCACGGGCATCTCAGAGCCGGATGCCGCGGTGGCATCGCTGCTTGACCGCATGCCCGATGGCGCGGTCGTCGTGCACAAGCTCGGAGCCGAGGGCGCGGTCGCCGCCTGGCGGGACGCCGGCACCACCGTGCGTGTCCGGGCCGATGTGCCCGAGATCGAGGGCGATCTCGTCGACACCGTCGGGGCAGGCGACAGCCTCGCCGCGGGGTTCCTCGCCGGTCGGCTGTCGGGGCTGCCGATCGATCGCAGCCTCGCCCTCGGCGTCGCATGCGGCACCGCCTCGACTCGCGGAGCCGGAGGCGTGGGCGCGCAGCCATCTCGCGCGATCGCCGAGGAGATCGCGGGACGCGTCGTTCTGCGCTCGATCTGAGCTCACCGGTCTTGAACGTCGGACTGCGTGCGCAGAGCTAGCCGGAGGCCAGTCGGGTGACCGCGGTCATGCCCGGCACCAGGGAATTCGGTGACGTGGCGTCGACGGACTGCCCGGTCGTGTTGATCACGTGGTCGATGGCGCCGGCGACGATGATCGCCGACGATAGCGCCGTGAACCTCACATGTTCCGCGACGGGTGCTGTGACCGCCGCGGACACGCGAATGTGCGAAGGAGTGGGCTGCGACAGCCCGGCGAAGAAGAGGCCATAGATCGCAAGCCCGGTCCCCTGGTGACTTTTCACTCCCGGGGCCACCACATACGAGGGGTGGCCGCTGCTTTCGCCGTCCATCCACTCCACCTGGGCGGGTACGTCGTAGGGGAACTCGCTCTGGTAGTAGACAGTGGTGCCGAGTTCGCCGTTCCAGACGACCTGGTTCTTCTGGAAATGCTCGACCATGAGTCCGGTCGAGGTGACGTTGCAGCCGTTGACCACCAGTCCGTACTCGGCCAGGTTGCTCGTCCACCCCGCTCCCGCGCCATGGTCAGCGCGCCAGATCCAGCAGTCGTCGAGGATGACGTTGTCGCTGTTGATCTCCAGCGCGACGCGGACCTGTCCATTGGTCCGGCCGCCGACCCGGACGAAGACATCGCTGAGCGAAGTCGGTGCATCGAATTCGAGAAGGCGGGTGTTGCCGCTTTCGCCGATGCGGATCAGGATGTCGGTGTTCGGGCCGGCATCGACGGTGACCGCCGAGATGATGACGCCGTTCACGTCTCCTACGGTGAGGGCGCTGATTCCCGGAGCGGGTACGAGGGTTGCGAATCCCAACCCCAGGATGATCGTGTCGTCGCGATCGACCAGGATCGGCGCCTCGAGGGAATAGAGGCCAGGCGTGAGGATCAGGTTCTTACCCGTCGCGAGCGCCCTGTTGATGTCGGCGGCGGTGTGCTCGGGGTGCGCAATGAAGAAGGCGTCGAGCGGGAGCGCGGTGCCGTCCTGCGGCCCGGTTGACCAGTGCGTACCGGAGGACATGTGCTTCACGTGCGGCACGAACACCTTGTAGGCGTCGTCCTCGTCGATGAACAGGAACGGCGCTTCGCGCGAGGTGGGGGTGTGCGCGAGGGTTGTCGTGCCGTCGCCGACGAAGTTCGACGGCGGAGCGCCCTCCACGCCCGAGAAGACGGTGTTCACACCGACCCCATTCCAGGCGCCGATCCAGCTGTCGCGCGTGTACCACTGCGCTTGAGCGGGACCGAGCGTTGCGTCGCCACTGATCACGGCGCCGTCGATCCGGCTGTTGATCAGCGTCGATCCGAAGGCGTTGCTGGGGACCTTCCCGGTGAGATCGAGGCTTCCCTTGATATGGACGCGCCTGAGCGGCGTAGCCTGCGAGACCGCCCAAGTCACTGTGTGAGGATCCGCGACACCGTGCGGCGACTCGCTGGCCGCGTCCACCCCGACCGGACGCTGGATGGGATTGATCGAGATGTTGCTCAGTGATCGGAAGAAGTTGGTGAGGGTGTCGCCGGGATCCACGTGCAGCGCACCGTTGATCAGAACGTCGTCGGGTGACTGGCCGAGGCCGGCTATCGCCGTGTAGTACCCGACTGTGGCGTTGACGATCCCCTCAGCGTTCGCGGGGTCGTCTTGGCCGCATGCCTCGCCATAGATGCCGGGTCTGAAGAACACCGCGTGCCGACCGTCACCGAACTCGCTCTCATCGGAGATGCTCAGCAGATAGGCATTGATCTCGTCGACGGGGATGTCCGGGGCGAAGATCTTGACGTTGGGTCCGAAGTCCGGGTCCGCGTACGGCGCCGACGTCGCGTGCTGCTGTGGTTCGCGCATCTCATCTGCCTCCGGCCGAAAGAGTGATTCTTGCATCAGTACTCGTCCGGGCTCCATTCGTCCCGCCACTCGATGATCGGCCGATCGCCTTCGAACCGGATCGGCAGCCAGACGTAGTCGGCGGTGGAAGTGTCGACGTGAGCGAACTCTTCCATGGGCTCGTCGCTGTCTTTGCCCGGCGCGAAGTGATCGACGAAGGCCTGGTGCGCGCGGTCCCCGTGCTCGAGATATGTCGGAAGCCATCGATCCGCGATCGCGATGTAGAGATCCTTCTTGCCGGGATGCCGGAACACCGACGAGATCTGCGAGTGGAACGACGTCCGCGACTGATCGGACGGATGCAGGTCTCCGAGCACCTCGAAGGGCCCGTGGTAGGACTTCGCCACGGCGGCTTCGGACGGGTTCGGGTAGTACCCGGTGGTTCCCGAGGTCAGCAGATAGTGCTGCCCCTTGCGCGAGAAATAGGCCGGCGCTTCACGTACGAAGGGTGGCTGCGGCTGCGGGAAGTGGGTCGAGTAGTACCCCGTCACGTCCGTGTAGTCCGAGGTCAGGTCGGCGCAGATCATCTCGGAGTGCACGCGCTCGAAGTAGTAGTAGCCCTTGCCATCGTGCGGGTCGACGACGAGGTCGAAGTCGCCCGCGCTCATGTCGAGCGGCCGCAGCCACGTGCGGACGGTCTCGTAGGGTCCGAGGATGCTGTCGGCAGTGAGCACAGTAGAGCGCTGGATCGAGCCCTTCGTCATGACTTTGATCCAGCACACGTACTTGCGTGTCGACGCATTGTAGACGATGTGCGGTCGATCCATCCCCGCTGACGGATGCAGCGGGGACGAGGCATCCGCTTCGTCCGGCGGGATGATGAGCCCCCGGTCCTCCCAATTGCAGAGGTCCGTCGACGAGTAGCAGCGCACACCCCAGTGCCAGATGCCGCTGCCCGGAGTCGAGAACTCCTTGTTCTCGCCGTACCAGTAGTGCACGCCGTCGACGGTGATCACCGAGCCGCCGTGGGCGTGGATGCGCTCGCCCTTCGTGTCGAGCCATGGGCGGCCGGGAGTGATCGACGTCCTGAGCTGGTTCATGAGTCCTCTGCGGTGAGTGGTGGTCAGGCTTCGACGGGCTCGCGCCGCCAGCCGAAGAACGGTGCGTCAGGGTCGTCGGCGACAGCCCGGAACGAGGTGCGGAACGAATGGCGGCCCGGTCCGACCGCGACCTCCTCGCGGGTCTCGGGGAGAACGACGATCCCGCGGGATGCCGCCGGCACCGTCACCTCGATCGTCAGGGTCTCGCCCTCCCGGCGCCACGAGATGGCAGCCGCTCCCCGCACGCTGTCGAACTGAGCGGACGCATGCTCGAGGCCCCCGCCGGGACGGGGCGCGAAGCGCACGACCTCCCAGCCGGGCGCATCCGACGACAGCCCCGCGACGGAGCGATGCAGGAAGTCGGCGACGGCACCGAGGGCGTAGTGATTGAACGAGGTCATGTCGCCGGGGTTGATCGACCCGTCGGGCAGCATGCTGTCCCACCGCTCCCAGATCGTCGTCGCGCCCATCGTCACCGGGTAGAGCCAGGACGGAAGGCCCTCCTGCAGCAGCAGGTGGTACGCGTAATCCATGCTTCCCGCCAGGACGAGGGCGTCGCAGATGATCGGCGTGCCGACGAAGCCGGTCGAGATGTGGAACCCGCCGTGGCCGACGAGGTCGCGCAGCCGCTCCCCCGCGCGTGTGGCCTGCTCCGGAGAGGCGAACAGGTCGAAGACCAGGGCGACCGCGATCGAGGTCGCCGTGTCGCTCACGACTCGGCCCGACGCGCTGATGAACTCGTCCTGGAAGGCGACAGTTGCTCGCTCGGCGATCCGCTGATAGCGCTCGGCGCCCTCGCTGTCGCCGAGCAGGGTCGCGGTCTCGGCCACGATGCGCGCGGTCTTGACGTGGTACGCCGTAGCGACGAGGGCCTTGTCGGTGTGCGAGTCGCCGGGGCTCTCCGGGGGTGCCGTGGGATCGAGCCAGTCACCGAGCTGGAATCCGGCGTTCCACAGTCCCGTGTGTCCGGTGAGGTCGGCCACGAGGTCGACCCACGCGCGCATGCTCTCGTACTGGTCGACCAGGATCTGCGTGTCGCCGTCGTCGAGGTACATCGTCCACGGCACGATCACCGCGGCATCCCCCCAGGCGGCCGTCGGGAAATTCGGGAATCCGCACTCGACCCACGGCACGAAATTGGGGACGTGCCCCTGATCGCGCTGCTCGTGCGCGAGGTCGCGCAGCCAGCCGGTGAGCGTGCCGTGCGCCGCGAAGAGCCGCAGCGCCGTCGGCGCGAACACCTGGATGTCGCCGGTCCACCCGACCCGCTCGTCGCGCTGCGGGCAGTCGGTCGGCAGGTCCACGAAGTTGTCGCGCATGCTCCACACGACGTTCGAGTGCAGCTGGTTCAGGCCGGCGTGCGAGCTTTCGAACACGCCGGTGCGCCGCATCCGCGTGTGGATCACGACGGCCTCGACGTCGCCGTCGCGCAGCTCCCCCGGCCAGTTCTCGAGCTCGGCGTACTGGAACCCGTGGATCGTGAACCGCGGCGAGTACTCCTCGCCCTCCACCCCGACCGTGACGTACGTATCGACGGACGTCGCGGAACGGAGGGGACGGATGCCGAGCTCGCCGTTCTCGATCACCTCGGCGTGGTGCAGCACGATGGTGTGCCCGGCCGCGGCGCGCGGCCGGATGCGCAGGACCCCCGAGATGTTCTGGCCGAAGTCGAGCCGGATGCGACCGTTCGGACGACGGTCGATCGAGACCGGATGCAGCACCTCGGTCTCTTGCACCGGCAGCGCCGTGGGGGCCTCGATAGCGGCACTGAAGGACTCCCGCGGAAGAGTAGTCGCGGCCGCCCAGCCGGACGCATCGAAGCCCGGAGCCGACCAGCGCTGCGGCAGGAGGCGGGCGTCGTAGGTCTCACCCTCATAGAGACCGACCGCCGTGATCGGCGACTCGCGGAACGTCCAGTCGAGGGGGAYGACGACATGCTCGCCGTCGACTGTCGTGAGCTCGAGCTGCGCGAGCAGCGCGACATCCGTCCCGTAGAGATCCCACAGTCCGCCGTCGAAGCCGATGCGGCCCCGGTACCAGCCGTCGGCGAGCCAGGCGCCGAGCACGTTCTCGCCATCCACGAGAACCGCGGTGAGGTCGTACGTCTGGTGCCTCAGCCGGTGGCTGTAGCTCGTCCAGCCGGGCGCCAGCCGGTCGTCGCCGACGCGACCGCCGTTGACTTCCAGCTCGTAGACGCCGTGCGCCGTCGAGTACAGCCGTGCCTTCGCGATGCGCTCCACGGGAACTCCCGCGTCGAAGCTCGCTCGCAGGAGGAAACCGGGGCGCAGCGTCCCCTGCGGCGCGGAGGTGGATGGCGACGCGAAGTCCACCCGCCAGTCGCCGGCGAGACCTCGTTCGATCGTCGTACCGGTGCTCCAGGCATCCGTCCCCTCGCCGCGCACACGCAGCACCCCGCCTTCGCGCGGGGCGAGAGGAGCGAACGGCCAGGCGACGCGCGACGTGTCGGCCGCGCTGGCGCGCTCCACCCCACCAGCCTCGCGGGTGAACTCGAGCTCATAAGCGTGGGCAGACTCGGTCACGGTGAACGAGATGCGAGGCGCATCCTCGTCGATCCCAACGGTCGTCCCTGCGCGCCTGTTCTCGAGCCAGATCTCTGTGATCTCCGTCACGTCAGCCCTTGACCGATCCGGCCGTGAGGCCCTTCATGACCTGCTGGTTGAGGAACAGGTAGATCAGCAGCGTCCCGAACACACTCACCGCGATCGCCGCAAAGGTCGGACCGTACTGCACCGCGCCATATTCCCCGGTGAAGTTGAGCAGCCCCACCTGGATGGTGCGCAGTTCGCTGCTCGTCGTGAACGTCAACGCGACCAGCAGGTCATTCCAGAGGAAGAAGAACTGCACGAGTCCGACGGTGAACAGAGCGTTGCGCACCAGGGGAACGCCGACCGACCAGAACATGCGGAAGATGTTCGCGCCATCCAGCGTCGCCGCCTCGAAGATCTCGCGCGGCACCGCCCGGAAGAACGTCGCCATCATGAACACCGTCAGTGGCAGACCTGTGGCCACATAGGTGATGATGAGCGGCCAGAACGTGCCGGTGAGGTGCAGCCGGAAGTAGATGGTGAACAGCGGAAGCAGGATCATCTGCGTCGGCACCATGATGCCGATGAGGAAGAGCAGCAGGACCGTCGCCTTGCCCTTCCACATCATCACCTCGAGCGCGAAGCCGGCGGCCACTCCCAGAAGCAGGATGAGCGCAAGGGAGGGGAAGACGACCAGGATGCTGTTGCGCACGTAGGTGCCGAAGTTGCCCGTCGTGAAGACCTCGATGTAGTTGTCGAGCGACCACTTGTCGGGGAGCGCCCAGAACGGGGCGTTGAGGAACTCGTCCTGCGTCTTGAACGAGCCCAGGAACATCCACACCATCGGGTAGATCACGATGATGAGGAGGAGGCTGATGAGGAGCCATCCGGGGATGCGACTGAGCGTCTTGCGCAGCGAGCGGCGTCGTCGCGGTGGGGCTTCGTGGATGTCGGGCAGATCCTTGCCCGTAATGAATGCGGTCGTGGCGGACATGGTCACTCCTTGCTGAGATCGCGACGCGTCGATCGGAAGATGACGATGGTGAACAGCAGGCAGAGGATCGTCAGCATGAGCGCGATCGTGCTGCCATAGCCGTAGTCGCCGTACGCGAATGACGTGCGGAACATGTAGAGCGTGAGCGGTGTGGTGGCGTTGCCGGGCCCTCCCGCAGTGAGGGCGATGACGGTGTCGAACACCTTGAGGGTTCCGTTGATGCTGAAGATGATGCTCGAAAGCAGCACCGGAAGGCTCAGCGGGATGATGATCGTCCGGATGAGCTTCCAGCCAGACGCGCCGTCGATGCGGGCGGACTCGATGAGCTCCTCCGGGATGTCGACGAGTCCCGCGTAGAGCAGGACGGCGTAGAAGCCCATCGAGCGCCAGAGGTCCATCAGGATGACGATCCAGAAGGACGCCGCCGGCATCCCGAACCAGTCGATCGAGTCTCCGCCCAGCAGCATGATGAGTGAGTTGACCGGCCCTGTCGTGGGAGCGGCCTCGAAGAGTCGCTGGAAGAGCAGCGCGATCGCGACGGTGGGCAGGACGACAGGGAAGAACACGATGGTGCGCACGAGCCCCGAGCCCTTCCGAAGCCAGAACACGTAGAGCAGCGAGAGCCCGTAGCCGAGAGCGACCTGGAGGGCGGTGAGGATGACGGCGTACTTGAGGGTGAAGAAGACCGCGTCCCACGCCGCCGGATCCTGGAAGAACTTGACGAAGTTTCCGAATCCGTTGAAGGTGAACCCGACGATCGGGTTGCCGTCCTGCACCGTGTAGTAGAGCGACCACACGATCGGGACGAGCATGACCAGCGAGTAGATGAGCAGCGCAGGGCCGAGCAGGATCAGGATGGCGCGTTTGTCGCCGAGCACCTTTTGCATAACCGGGTGACTCCTATGTCGTGGGTGGCCCCGAGGGGGACGCGGCGAGCAGCTGCGCCCCCCTCGGGCCTGGTTCGATCAGCCTTCGTCGTTGGCCGACTGGACCAGCTGCATGAAGTCGGCGCCGCTGACGGAGCCGTTGGCAAGTGCACCGCCGTTGGTCTGGCTGATGCTCGTTCCCTTCGAGGTGAACAGCGCTTCGAACCACAGCACGCTCGAGGGCGCGTTCTGGATCGTGTCCTGGACGATCTGCGTGGTCGGGGCGAGGTCGGTCGGCGCATCGCTCAGCGTGAAGCCCGAGACGACGCCGGAGTCCGCGAGGACGGTGTCGCCGTAGTTGTTCACGATGCAGTCGATCCACGCCTTGGTGTCGGCGTCGGCGCCCTTCTCCGAGAACATCACCGGGATGCCGACGTTGGCGGGCACCTCGTCGATGCTGCCCGCGCCGCCCTCGACCGCCGGGAATGGTGCGAAGCCGACGTTGTCGGCACCGATCTTGTTCTGCTCCGGGTCGTTGAAGTTCGCGAGAGCCCAGCTGCCCATGTAGAAGAACGCGGCGTTGCCGGTCAGGAACTGGTTCATCGCGGCGTTGTAGTCGACCGATCCGACGGCGTCCCCGAAGTATCCGGCCTTGCCCAGTTCTGCGACGGCGTCGGCCGCCGCGACATACTCGGGATCGGTCAGCGAGGCATCCCCGTCGGCGACCTTCTGCAGCGCGTCAGCGCCGAGGTCGCGGAAGATGTAGTCGCCCACGAGGCGCGTGACGGGCCAGCCGTCCTTGCCCGCCGCCGAGAACGGCTGGATGCCGGCGCTCTTGAGCGTCGCCGCCGCGTCAACCAGGGCGTCCCACGTCTCGGGCACCTCGATGCCGTTGTCCGCGAGGAGCTCCTTGTTGTACCAGAAGCCCTCGATGTTGAACTCGGTGGGCAGGGCGTAGAGATCGCCGCCGCCATAGAGAGCCTTGATCGTCGACTCCGCCGCGGGGAGGATCGCGTCCGACGCGCCCAGCTCGTCCAGGGTCTCGGTGAGGTTGAGCACCTGCCCGGCGTCGATGAAGTCCTGCATGAGGGAGGGCGTGCCTGCCGCCATCTGCATGTCGGACAGTCCGTCCTGGCTCGCGAGCAGCTGGAGCTGCTGGTCCCACTGGGTTCCGGCGATGCTGTCGGCCTTCAGGGGTGCCGCGGCGTTTGCATCGACACAGGCGTCACCGGCGAGAGTCTCGAGCGTTGCGATGATCGTGGTGTTCTCGGTCTGGCCGAGATACGTGAACTCGCCGGTGCCGGCGGCCGACCCCGAGTCGGCGGCACCCGAGCACGCCGTGAGGGCGAGAGCGCCGACACCGACAAGTGCTGCGACCGGGATGAGGCGCCGAACGCGCCCTGCTGCAGTGGTCACTATTCCTCCTTGAATGCGACGCCTCGTTTTGAAGCGCTTCATTTGACATGGTGCCACAGCGATCGGATAGCGTCAAACGCGTGACCAATCCGTTATGAAGCGCTTCAATGTCATCCCTCAGTCGATCGTCCGCCATAATGCTCAGAGAGCGGATTCATCGCTCGGCCCCCGCCCGGAGGACTTCATCGCCGTCGATCCACAAGGAAGCTCACGCTCACAGCCGAGCATGAGCGATGTGGCGCGGCATGCGGGAGTCGCGCTCGGCACCGTGTCGAACACGCTCAACAATCCGGAGAAGGTCTCGGAGCACACCCGCCGCAAGGTGCTCGGCGCGATCGCCGAGCTCGGCTTCGTCCGCAACGACGCCGCGCGATCCCTCGCTGCAGGCAGCAGCACGACCATCGGGCTGGTCCTCGCAGACCTCGGCAACTCCTTCTTCGTCGACATCGCCCGCGGCGTCGAGCAGGCCATGCGCCGCCGCGGTTTCGACGTGCTCATCGCGAACTCCGAGATCGACCGCGACCGTGAAGTGCGCAACCTGGAGCTCTTCGAACGGTCACGGGTCGCCGGCATCCTGCTCGCCCCCCTCGACACTCCTCTCGCGCATTCCGGGGT
>NZ_JBFUFC010000006.1:0-44144 GCF_056403635.1 Microbacterium sp. P2_F9
TGATCGCGCGTACGCACACACCTGCGACGGTCCGGCCGGTAACGTCAGCACCTCGGAGAAACCATGATTCGGTCCCGCCGCGGGATATTGCGAACCCACATCCGGCCGAGGCTTGTCCGCGGTGAACACCGCACCCACACTTCCGACGTACAGGTGCACCTTGATCGGCGAYGACGTGTCGGGGTCGATCGCCCACCCCGAAGCCGTCGCGGTCGCCCCGYTGACCGTCAGCGCCTCGAAGCTGCCGAAAGGCGGTCGCCCCAGATCCGGCTGAACCGACGCAACAGTCACCGTCTTGCAGCCGAGCTGCGTGTGGCCGCCGGCACCGTTGTTGATCGCGTACGCACACACCTGCGACGGTCCGGCCGGYAACGTCAGCACCTCGGAGAAACCATGATTCGGTCCCGCCGCGGGATATTGCGAACCCACATCCGGCCGAGGCTTGTCCGCGGTGAACACCGCACCCACATTTCCGACGTACAGGTGCACCTTGATCGGCGACGACGTGTCGGGGTCGATCGCCCACCCCGAAGCCGTCGCGGTCGCCCCGCTGACCGTCAGCGCCTCGAAGCTGCCGAAAGGCGGTCGCCCCAGATCCGACTGGCCTGGGACGACGACGGTCGCGCATCCCAACAGCACATTGCCGCCCGGACCGGCATTAATGGCATATGCGCACACATCATGCGATCCGGGTGAAGCCGAGACCTTTGCATTGAAGCCATGCTTCGCGCCGTACGCCGGGTGCGCTGCGAGCGCTTCGGAGGAGTCGGCACCTGCACTGACGGCAGTCCCTGCATCGTCGACGTAGACATGCACCGGGATGGGGCTCGTCGTATCGGGATCGATCGCCCACCCCGAAACTGCTATGCCTGCGTCGACGGCGGTGGCCGAACCCATTACACCGAGCGGCGGTCCGCTCATCGCCGCACGGTCGTTGCAGGCCAGGAGGACATTGCCCCCCATCCCTGAATTGATCGCGTAGACGCACACGCGCGTCGGTCCGCCACCGCTAGCCGCTACTTCGACGTCGAACCCGTGAGCGCTCCCGAGTTGGGGATACAGACCACCGACGTCAGGACGCTCGACATTCGCGGTGAACGCGGTGCCCGCTGCGCCGACGTAGACATGAACCGAAATCGGCAGACTGGTCTCAGGGTCAGCCGCCCACCCGGCCACCCGGAATTTTCCCGGCAGCGCTTCGACGAGTTCGACATTGCCGAAGGGGTTGACCGCCACCGTCGATCCGAACCAGTCCGTGAAGCGCTGGTAGAAGTTCCGGTTGCCATACGCCGAGCAGCCGTCCCCTTCGCCGTAGCCGGCGCGCAGCGCGGCGGCGTTCGGCTGGTACGGCGTGTAGTAGTAGAGGTTGGCCGTCGCCTGGTTCTGGATGAGGACCGGGGACGATCCACATGCGGCATCCGGGTTGTAGCGCACATTCCAGGTCTTGCCCGGTGCATACCAGGTGAAGTACTGGCTCGTGCCCGGCGGATTGCCGTACCGCTTCAGCTGCCATGCCGCGCCGTAGACCTGGTTGAAGAAGCCGTAGTACTTCGTGTCGCATCCCGCGGTGTCCGGGCAGCCTTGGCCCATCGCGATCGTGTAGCGCCAGTCGCTCGGCCAAGTGTGGGTGACGAGGCCCTGTTCCTTCTCGAGCATCACGACCAGCACGCGCGGGTTGATACCGCAGGCCTGGGCGACCTTGTAGATGATCGTCGACGCGCGTTCGCGGACGCCACCTGAATACGCCCCGCACATCGCATCCGCAGACGTCGTGCGCGAGGTGTCGTACCAGTCCTTGAGGCAGGTGTACCCCGACTGACAGGTCGACACCTTGGACTGGAGGAACGCCTGGATCTGATCGGCCGTCATGGTGGACTTGTCGAAGAACACCGCGTCGCTGATGATGTTGCCCGCTTGGAACTGCGAGAGGTCCGCGGTTTTGACGACCGAGTCAGCCGCCTGGCCCGACTGCACGGACTCGACGTGATCCGCCGAGCCGTCCCGAACCGCTGCCTGTGCCGTGCCGCCCGCCAGCAGCCCGAGCGCGACGATGACCGTTGTCAGCCAGGCCAAGGGCGCCGCGACGCGAGCGTGCGGACGCCGGGCTCGCATCGTCGCCATGGGACCAGTGTGGTCGAAGGGGCGGATGATCTCGATGTGATCTCGGGCGACACGCCGCGCCGCGCCCTCAAAGGTCGGCGTGCAGTCCCCACACGCGGTCGGCGGCCGCCCGCCACGAGAATGCCCGCCCCCGATCCCCCGCGAGCACCGCGAGGCGGTCCGCAGCGGCCGTCGAGCCGAGCGCCTGCACCAGCGCATCACCGAGGGCCGCGGCATCTTCTTCGATGAGCAGACCGCCCTCGAAGATGACCTCCGCGTGCACCGCGGACTGAGCGGCGATCACGGGGACGCCGGCGGAGAGCGCCTCGACCACCCGCCAGGGAAAGGCCGAACGCACCGACGGCGCGAGCAGCGCCACGGCCGCGCCGAGCACCGCCCCGCGGTCGGGCCAGTCCAGGGCACCGCGTACGTGCAGACTGCGCTGCGGGATGCCGGCGGCAGAGGCGAGGTCGGCGATCGCGGGCTCCTCGCCCTCCTGCGCGTCGATCACGACGACCGGGACCTCGAGCCCTGACCGCGCGATCGCGGCGAAGCCGAGTGCCAGACCGTCGGATGGAGCGGTCCCGCCGGAGAGCAGCACGAATCCTTCCGGGACGTCGAGCACCCGCCGGCGTCCCACCTCATCGGACGGCACGGCGAACCCGGTCGGCGCCGCGCCCGCGATGACCCGCACCCRGTCACCCAGCTTGGCGAACTCAGCGAGCCGTTCAGCCATCGAATGAGTCGGAGCCACGACGGCGTCGGCGAACTTCGCGGCGCGCTTGAGCATGGCGCGGTGCCAGCCGACGACCGACCGCGGCAGCTCTGCGGGCGCCTCCCAGGGGCGCAGGTCCCAGACGGTGACGACGGTCTGGTCGTGGTCGTGGACGCGGTCGTGCTTGATCAACGGCGCGAACAGCGACGGGGAGTGGATCATGCCGCCGCCGATTCCGGTGGCGACCCCGAGCTGCAGGGCCGCCGACAGCTCGCGTCTTTGCAGAGCGACCTTGTGCAGGCGTGCGATTCCGGAGAGCTCCGCCGCCACCTCGTCGACCCGACCCGATGAGACGCCCGGGATCACGCCCTCGACCTCGCAGCCTTGCGGCGCACTGAGGATGAGGGCGCGGGTGAGCTCGCGCGAAACCATCTCGAGATCGGGCTCGACAGGCGCGGCCAGCTGGTCGAGCACGACGCGCAGTGTCGCGACCACGTCAGCCCTCCGGCGTGGGGGTGGGTGGGTGCAGCGCCTGCTGCACGAGCTGCTGGACGTACGCGAAGTCCGGGTCCTGGTCGTCGACGCCGCCTTCGGGTGTCAGCTCGATGGTGGTGACCGGCTGCTCTTTCGCCTTCAGCGCGAGCTCCGCGAAGTACGGGAGCATCGACTGCGGCAGGTCTGTCCTGACCAGGTCGGCGCCCGCCGCTGCGACCTGGTTGAAGTGGGTGAGGACGTTCGTCGGGGTGAACTGCTTCAGGATCGCCTCCTGAAGCTGTCGCTGCCGCTTCATACGGTCCCAGTCGCTCGTGGTGTATCGCGACCGCGCGAACCACTGGGCGGTGTCGCCGTCCATGTGCTGCGCCCCGGCCTCGATCCAGCCGCTCGCCCAGTCCTCGACCGGCTGGCCCTCGTACGCGGGGCCGCCGCCTTCGGGGAGCCGCTGCTCGACCGTGACATCGACGCCGCCGAGCGCATCGACGAGGTCGGCGAAGCCCTTCATGTCGAGGAACACGTAATACGGGATCTGGATGCCGAGCACGCCCTCTGCGGCATCCTTGGTCGCCTCGACACCGGGTGTCGAGCCGGTGGCCTCGGCATCCGGGTAGAACTCGGATCCGTCGCGGCAGACCTCCAGCTCGGTGTTGAGCTGGTTGATCGCGCTCGTCCACCCGCAGGTCGCGCTGGACGTGCCGGTGTGACCGTCGGGATAAAGAGAGAGCATGGGGCTGTCCGCGGAGAACGGCACGTGCGGCATGTCGCGGGGGATGCCGGTGATCGTGACGGAGCCGGTCTCGGCGTTGACCGAGACCACCGAGATGCTGTCGAACCGCATCGAATCGCGGCCGGCGCCGCTGTCGGCCCCCAGCAGCAGGATGTTGTAGTAGCCGTCGGAAGGCTCGACCGCCGGACCGCTCGCGCCGAAGATCGAGCCCAGCGTGTCGCGCGTGGTGCCGGCCAGCTGCGCCGCGTAGGCGGCGCCCCCGCTCGCCACCACGAGCAGCGCCACGGCGAGCCCGGCGATGCCGACTCGAGCCCCCGGTCCGGTGCGCACGAGCCGGACGAGTCGGAGCGTGTCGACGGTGAGGACGATCCACAGCACGGCATAGGCGATCAGGACACCTTGGGCCACCAGCAGGAAGAACCAGTTGGTCGCGAGCGTCACGAGCGCCGGTCGCCACAGCACCGCGGTCAGGATGCCGAGGACGATCATGAGCCACATCGCGAGCGTGGCGCCGAGGCCGAACCGTCCGAGCCGGCGATTGCCCGCGAGCACCTGCGCGGAGCCCGGGAGCAGGAAGTTGAGGCCGACCAGCCACCATCCGCGTGCGGTCATCACGGCTCGCGAGGACTTGTCGGGATAGCGCAGCGGCTGCTCCTCGACGAGGCCGCGCGGTGCGGGTGCCGGCGTCGCCCGTGGCGGGCTCAGGACGCTCACAGCGATTCCTTCAGCCGTTGGTTCTTCGCCTCCACCTGCTGCTCGAGCTCTCGAGCGTAGGCCTCGACGAGATCGCCGATCGCGGCATCCGTCGTCCCGAGAATCCGCGCGGCAAGCAGGCCCGCGTTCTTCGCGCCGTTGATCGAGACGGTCGCCACCGGGATGCCTGCGGGCATCTGCACGATGCTCAGCAGCGAATCGAGGCCGTCGAGCGTCGCAAGCTGCACCGGAACCCCGATGATCGGCAACGCGGTGACCGAGGCGAGCATGCCGGGCAGGTGCGCCGCGCCGCCGGCTCCGGCGATGATGACCTGCAGGCCACGACCCCGCGCTTCGCGTCCGTAGCGGATCAGCTTGTCAGGCGTGCGGTGGGCCGAGACGACCTCGACCTCATGCGCGATCCCGAAGTCGGTGAGGACCTGCGAGGCGTCGCTCATGACGCGCCAATCCGAGTCGGAGCCCATGACGACGCCGACCAGGGGCGCGTCTGAAGAATGCAGCGGCCGGGTCACCCGTCAAGGCTAGAGGTCGTGCCTGGAAGAACCCCGCAACGGCGCGGATCAGTCCAGGAAGAAGGATGCCGCGGCCCGGGCCTGGTAGGTCACGTCGTCGAGGTCGCTGCCGACGCTGTTGACGTGCCCGACCTTGCGACCGGGGCGGGGCGCCTTGCCGTACGTGTGCACCTTGGCGGACGGGTGCGCGGCCATCGCCGCGGTGAAGCGCTGGTCGAGCGATCCCTCGGCCGGTCCACCGAGGATGTTGACCATGACCGACCACGGCGCGAGCGGTGCGGGGTCGCCGAGGGGCAGATCGAGCACGGCCCGGACGTGCTGCTCGAACTGGCTGGTGACGGCGCCGTCCTGGCTCCAGTGCCCGCTGTTGTGCGGGCGCATCGCGAGTTCGTTGACGAGTAGCCGCTCGTCGGTGGTCTCGAAGAGCTCGACAGCCAGCATCCCGGTCACGCCCAGACCCTCCGCGATCGCCGTGCCGATTTCGGCGGCGACCCGCACCAGCCGCTCACTCGAGTGCGGCGCGGGCGCGATGACCTCGGCGCAGACGCCGTCGCGCTGGACCGTCTCGACGACCGGGTAGACCCGCATCTCACCGGAGGGGCGACGGGCGACCTGCTGGGCGAGTTCGCGGGAGAAGTCCACGAGCTCCTCGACGAGGAGGGCTCCCCCGCGGGCGTCTTCCGCCAGGGCGGCGAACCAGTCGTCGGCCTCGGTCGCGGCCGAGACCACGCGCACACCCTTGCCGTCATAGCCACCACGCGGCGTCTTCACGACAGCGCGCCCGCCGTGGGCATCGAGGAAGCGCTGCAGCTCATCCGGCGCGGACACGGCCGCCCAGTCGGGCTGCGGCATCCCGAGCTCCTGCAGGCGCGCGCGCATGACGAGCTTGTCCTGCGCGAAGCGCAGCGCGTCCGGTCCGGGGTGCACCGCGATTCCCGCGTCGACGAGGGCTGTGAGCACCGCCTGCGGCACGTGCTCGTGGTCGAAGGTGACGACGTCCACCTCGCGGGCGAACGCCAGCACCGTGGCGAGGTCGCGGTAGTCGCCGACGGCCGATGCGGCGAGGGATGCCGACATCCCCGGCTCCTCGGCGAGCACCTGCACCTCGACGCCGAGCTCCACCGCCGGAGCGATCATCATCCGGGCCAGCTGTCCTCCGCCGACCACTCCGACACGCAGCGCCATGGCGCTCCTTCCCTCGACTCCATCATCCCATCGCGCTGACGCGCCCCACCCCGGCCACCGCGGACGCGACGGGTCAGGGCTCGGTGGAAGGAGGGGGAAGAAGGGGCTGGGCGTCTCGGTGGGCGAGGATCTGGTTCACCTCGACCTGGTCGACGAGGCACTCGTGGACGAGATCCACGCTCGGGATGTTCGCGAGCCGCATGGGCTCGTCGACCCCGTTGGAGAGGGTCAGGGTCCCGGTACGCCACATCCGCTGCACCGGGCCGCGCTTGACATCGATCGAGTAGCCGCGCACATGGGTGAGCTCGCGCCGCCGCGCGGAGAGGATCCCGGAGCGCTCGATGACACGGCGGGTCGTGATCGTGTACGTGCGCGACCACCAGGAGAGGAATGGCAGCAGCACCAGCAGGAAGACCACGAGCGCCGCCGCGGCGAACAGCATCCAGTTCTCCAGCGGCTCCGGCAGGTTCCCGTAGAAGTACCCGGCGGCACCGGCGATCACCACGAGGACCGCGGCCGACCAGCCGAGACGTCGAGCGTGGCTGCGGAAGCGGGCGACGCTCAGCTCGGGCGTGGGCGCGCCGGGGGCCGGAGTCAGGGGGCGTCCCCCGAACGTCGTCGGCTGGGTCACATCACCATTGTGGTGCGCTGACGAACCTGGCGGGCTCGCCACGCGCGAGGTCAGCGCACGTGGACGACATCTCCGGCCGAGACGAAGGTCACCACGTCGGCGGATCGCACCACCAGGCGTCCATCCGTATCGATCCGCTCGGCGCGCCCGGCGAGCCGCGTTCCGTCTGGGAGCGACACCGTCACATCGCTTCCGATGGTCGTGCAGAGGGCCTCGACAGTCTTCAGCAGACCTGCGGCTGCGGCATCCCCGTCCGCCTCGGCGAGCGCCGCCAGCAGCTCGACGAGCGCGGTGAGGTAGTCGGCCAGCAGCCGGTCCTCGTCGCATTCGAGTCCGACGGCCGGGAACGAGACCGCCGTCTCGACCGGCAGGTCCGCGGCCGTCATCCGCGTGTTCACACCGGCGCCGATGACGACGGTGTCGGGTCGCCCGGGCACGACCTCGGCGAGGATCCCGCACACCTTGCCTGCGTCCAGCAGCACGTCGTTCGGCCACTTCAGCCCGGCTGAGTGTCCGGTGGCCCTTACCTGCTCCCCCACCGCCCTCGTCATGGCGGCGCCCGCCAGCAGGGGGATCCATCCGCGTGCCGCAGCCGGAATCCCTCCGACCTCGACCAGCACCGACACCGCGAGCGCGGTCCCTGGGGGCGCCGTCCAGGTGCGGTCCAGCCGCCCCCGGCCCGCACGCTGGTCGTGGGTCAGCAGCGCGGACATGTGCGGCCAGGCCGCGGCATCCGTCGTCACCGCGGCAACGAGGTCGGCGTTCGTGGAGCCGGTCGTCTCCACGATCTGCAAGCGCGGGGCGACCGCGGCGGCGAGCGGATAGCCCTCGTCCGGAGTGGCGGGAGTAGACATGGCCACACGCTACCGCCGCCCCGGCCGTGACACATCAGCACCCAGAAGCGACAGCGGATCCCGCGAGCCCTTGTGCGAACCCTCTAAGCGCCACCGAACCCCCGCCGATAAGGTTGAACGCGTGACCGATCAGCCCGACCTCTTCACGACCGCCGGCAAGATCGCCGACCTGCGTGCGCGCTACCAGGAAGCCGTCGTCGACGCCGAGGCCGCGGCCCGGCAGAAGCAGGGCGCGAAAGGCAAGCTCACCGCCCGCCAGCGCATCGACCTGCTGGTCGACACCGGGTCGTTCACCGAGATCGACGAGTACGTCCGCCACCGCACGACGGCGTTCGGCATGGACAAATCCCGCCCGTACGGCGACTCCGTCGTCACCGGCGTCGGCACGATCCACGGCCGCACGGTGGCCGTRTACGCGCAGGACTTCTCGACCTTCGGCGGATCGCTCGGCGAAGTGGCCGGCGAGAAGATCATCAAGATCATGGAGCATGCACTCCGCAACGGCATGCCGTGCGTGGGCATGCTCGACTCCGGCGGCGCGCGCATCCAGGAGGGCGTGGTAGCCCTCGGCAAGTACGGCGAGATCTTCCGCCTGAACACCGCGGCATCCGGAGTCATCCCGCAGATCTCGATCATCATGGGCCCTGCCGCCGGCGGTGCGGTCTACTCCCCGGCGCTCACCGACTTCGTGGTGATGGTCGACAAGACCAGCCAGATGTTCGTCACCGGCCCCGACGTGATCAAGACCGTGACCGGCGAAGACGTCGGCATGGAGGAGCTCGGCGGCGCCTACACGCACAACACCCGCTCCGGCGTCGCGCATTACCTGGCCGACGACGAGGACGATGCGATCGACTACGTCCGCACGATGCTCGGCTTCCTCCCCGACAACAACATGGCAGAGCTTCCGGTCTACGAGACCGAGTTCGAGTGGGAGACGACGGATGCCGATCGCACGCTGAACACGATCATCCCGGATTCCGCGAATCAGCCGTACGACATCCATACCGTGATCGGGCACATCGTCGATTCCGGCGAGTTCCTCGAGGTGCAGCCGCTGTTCGCGCCCAACATCGTGATCGGATTCGGCCGCGTCGAGGGCCGCACGGTGGGGATCATCGCCAACCAGCCGTCGCAGATGGCGGGCACGCTGAACATCGAGGCCGGCGAGAAGGCCAGCCGCTTCGTCCGCTTCTGCGATGCGTTCTCCATCCCGATCGTGACTCTCGTGGACGTGCCCGGCTACCTCCCCGGCACCGACCAGGAGTGGACCGGGGTCATCCGCCGCGGCGCGAAGCTCCTCTACGCGTACGCGGAGGCGACCGTCCCGCTCGTGACCGTCATCCTGCGGAAGGCCTACGGCGGCGCCTACATCGTCATGGGCTCCAAGCAGCTCGGCGCCGACATCAACCTCGCGTGGCCGACTGCCGAGATCGCCGTGATGGGCGGGCAGGGCGCGGTGAACATCCTCTACCGCGGCGAGCTCAAGCGTGCCGAGGAGGCCGGCGAAGACGTCGCGGCCGTGCGCACCCGGCTCGCGAACGAATACACCTACAACGTCGCCTCGCCCTTCCTCGCGGCCGAGCGCGGCGAGCTGGACGGGATCATCGAACCGGCGCAGACCCGGGTGGCGATCGCGAAGGCCCTGCGTGCGCTGCGCGGCAAGCGCGCCAGCATGCCGCCGAAGAAGCACGGGAACATCCCGCTGTGAGCACGCCGGCGGACCCCATCGACGGTGCGACCGAGGCGGAGCACGTCCGGATCGATGTGCTCCGCGGCGCCCCCACCGAGCACGAGCTCGCGGCGCTCATCGCCGTGATGACCGAGGCGTACGACACCGAAGCCGCATCCGCCGTCGCCGAGGATGCGCCGGGCCGATCCGCGTGGGCCGTGTCGCAGCGCGGGATGCGCAGCCCGTTCGACCGCGAAGTCGGCTGGAGCCGCTTCGGCGCCTGACCGTTTGCACCGGCGCCGAGATAAGTTCGCCCCGGGGCCGAAATCGGCCCTCTTGTCCCCCGAAATACCTACAGACGCGCTCGCGCCTTGCTTGGATACTGGGACTGCTGGAACGCTTTGCGTTCGGCTGACTCGTCCGCTTCATGCGGAGCCGGGTTCGGCCATGCGGACGGTTTTCGGGTAACTGTCCGCTCAGGCGGGGGGCCAGCGATATCGCGGCTCCCCGCCTCTTCTGTTTCCGCTCCCCGCCCCGGTTCCCCTCCCCCACCGGGACGGGGGGCGAGATGCTCGTGGCGCGTCGAGGTCAGCCGCTGCCTTCCGCGAGAGACTCCGCAGCGCGGGGGATCTCGCGCCAGAGCTCCACGGCATCCTCATCCGACAGGCCGGGCCCTTCGGCGGATCGCCCGACCACCGTCACCGCCACGCGGTCATGGGGCGAGGTCCTGATGTAGAGCCGATCGGAGCGCGCCTCGCGCAGGGTCGTGGCGAGCTGGGCGCGGATGTGGTCGAGGGATGCCTCGTCCACGTCTTCCAGACCCCCCTCGTCGAGCACCGTGACGGTCGCGCCGCGTCCGCGGGCGGCCGCCAGCTCGGCGCGCACAGCGTCATCGAGCAGCCGAGGTCCGCGCATCTCGTCGCGCAGGCCGCCTTCCGCGACGCGCGCTTCGAGCCTTCCGGCCGGGTCGAGATCTGCGCCCGTCACGACGGCGCGGGTGAGGATCGGGCCAGCGATCACCAGCGCACGCTGGATCTGAACCCGGCGCTCCCGCTGCCGGACCGCCTGCGACGCCTGCCATGCCGACGCCGCCCGCTGCAGCTGCGCCAGCCGGCCCGTGTCCCGGGCGGCGCGATCCATCGAGAGCACGAGCAGCTGTGCCACCGCGACCCACATGATCGACCCCACCAGCCCGAGCGCCATCGCCGCGGGCGCTCCCATCCAGACGAACGAGGCAACAGTGAGGATCGCGATGCCCGACCAGGCCACCCAGATGCGGCGCCGCGCCATGACGATCGCCATCAGCGCGCCGATCCCCCCGAGATACCAGGTCGCATACGGCGCCGTGCGGGCATCATCGCCGACACCGAGCGCCACGCTGGTCGGCACGAGAACCGCGGCGGCCAGCGCCAGCACGCACGCCCAGACCGGGAGCACCGTCGGGCCGTGCACTCCGGTCGGCGGCGGATCGGCGCGTGACCCGGATGCCCCGAGTCCCGGCTCCCAGAAGATGCAGAGCCAGGTGGTCAGGAGGTACAGCACCAGCGCGGTGATGAGCACGAGCGGATAGGGCACCGGTTCGGTCCACCAAAGGCCCCGCGCGGCGAGATAGGCGGTGAACGCGACCGCGAGGCCGACCAGCACACCACGAACGCTGATCATGCGACCGGCTCCCGCCACTCCAGGCGGACCAGGGTGCCCCGCTCGCCGGACGCGATCCTGGTGGTGCCGCCGACGGCGGCGACGCGCGCCACGATCGAGGCACGGATGCCGAGCCGGTCGTCGGGCATGCCTTCGAGGTTGAAGCCGCTGCCGGTGTCGCGCACTTCGATCCGCACCCGGGTGGGTCTGACGTCCGCGCGCAGCACGACGGCGAGACCGCGCCCATCGGCGTGCTGGACGGCGTTCGCGATCGCCTGCAGGGAAGCGAGCGTGAGCGCCCGCACGACACGGCCGGGGACGAGCGGCGTCGAGCGGTCGATCGTGCGCTCCACCTGGATCTCCACCCCGAGCTCCCGCGCGCCGGCCTCGATCGCGTCGGGGATCGACCCCGCCTCGCGTGGCTCGTCGGAGCCTTCCGCGGCCTCCATCTCGGTGTTCGCGAGCCGCGTGAGCGCCTCTCGCGCCATTCCGACGGCGAGCGTGCGTTCCCGGGGCGTGTGCGATCGCTCCGCTGCGATGAGGGCGGCGAGCACGCTGTCGTGCATGAGCGCGGCGACGGCGATCCGCTCCTGCTCGGCCGCATCCGCAGCCGCCGCCGCGGCGTAGGAGTCGACCGCCCGGGCCCGCGTCTCATCCACGTTCGCCGCGATCCCCCGGAACAGCCACGCGAGGGTCAGCAGCAGGCCGCCGAGGATCAGCGCGAACGACACATCCAGCGAGACGGGGATCCAGAACTCCGGGGCGAAGCCGCCCTGCACCAGCCGGACCACGCCGAACAGGAGCGGGATGAGCACCGTCCACGCGACCTGGAGCGCGAGCGGGAACGCCAGCACGGCGGCGACCGTCGCGACGTTCACGAGGTACCAGATCCACGGCTCGGTGGTGGGGTCGGGCGTCGAGCCGGCCGTTGCGATCGGCCAAAGGATCAGGGTGATCGGGTAGATCATTGCGAACAGCCCCGCGAACACGTGCACACCGCGGCCGATGGCGCACGCGAGCAGCATCAGCGTGAGCGGCACGAAGGTCGCGATCATCAGGGCGAGGTGCCAGCCCGGGGTCGCCTCGGTGGAACCCAGCGACGCCACGAAGGCCTGAACGCCGAGGACGAGCGATCCGAGGCCGGCCGCCAGTCCGATCGTCCGCTCGATGCGGCGGCGGGTGAACGACCCGAGACCCAGCGTCCTCTCGCGCGCKGGAGCGATGTGTCCCCACGCCGCATCGAGCACCGCGGCGTCGGCGTCAGAGGTCACCGGGGCTCCCGCTCGTCGGCGTCTGCGACAGGAGGCCGTCCTCCATCGCGCGGCGGAGCAGGTCGACCTTGGTCGGGGCGGGTCGTCCGACGTCGATGTATTTGACGCGGACGCGCGTGATGTTCTCCTTGGCCGTGGAGTAGGCGATGCCGAGCCGTTCGGCGACGACCTTGAGCGGGAGTCCCGCGGCGTACAGCCGCAGCACATCGCGCTCCCGCGCGGACAGCGCCGCGTTCGCGAAGGCGCGGTCGCCCTCCACCGCACTCGCCCACTCGACGTTGTTGAGCGGCTCGCCCCTTGCCACGGTGTGGATCGCCGCGATGACGTCGCCAATCGGCGACGCCTTGCTGATCACCCCCGCCGCCCCGGCCGCGAGGGCCTCCCGGACGGCCGCCGGCCGGTCGGCGACGCTGTAGATGATGACGCTCGAGCCGTCGGCGGTGAGCCGGTGAACGTTCTCGGTGACGGTCGTGCCGTCACCGAGGGTCAGGTCGAGCACCACGACATCCGCAGGAGACGTCGACCGGAACGCCCGCCAGTCCAGGTATGCGGGTACGGAGGCACCCGAGAACACGACCACGAGGGAGCCGTCGCGCTGGCACGCCGCCTGCAGCCCGAGCCTCACCGACTCATGGTCGTCGATGAATGCGACGCGCGTCATGGTGCTCAGGTTAGCGGTGCGGCACCGTTCGGGTGAGGGTTGCGATCGCCTCGATGTGATGCGAGTTGGGGAAGAGGTCGACCGCGTCGATCCGCGTCGTGTCGTACCCGAACGCCTGGAACACGGCCAGGTCGCGCGCGAGGGCCACCGGGTCGCACGCGACGTACACGACAGTCTGCGGCCCGAGCCCCGCGACCGACTCGACGACCTCGCGGCCGGCGCCCGATCGCGGCGGGTCCAGCACGATGGCACCGCGCGAGAGTCGCTCTCGGTCCACGGCGGATATTTCGGTGGAAAGTGCCGCGAGCCAGCGATCCACGCGCGCGGTCACCGCACGCGCGCCGACCCATTCGGCGAGGTTCTCCCCCGCGTGCTCGGTCGCGCGCGGATCCGACTCGACACTCGTGACGCGGGTCGCAGAGCCGCCGAGATCTCCGAGGGCCGCCGCGAACAGGCCGACCCCCCCATAGAGGTCGAGATGCCAGGCATCCGGATCGATTCCGCCCTCGCCGCCTGGTGCATGGGTGAGCGCCGTCGTGACGAGCGAGCTGAGGGACTGCGCGGCCAGCCGGTGCACCTGCCAGAAGCCGCCCGCGTCGACGCGGAAGGAGCGGTCGCCGACACGCTCGAGGATGACTTCACGGGCGGGCCCGGTTTCGGCAGGGCCGGGCCGCTGGTGCCGATCGCCGCGGCGGGGCCGATGGCGGGCATCCGGGCGCGGGATCGCGCGCACGCGTCCGTCGGATGGCTCRACGAGGTCGACGCGGCCCGGCCGTCCGCCGGCCAACTGCAGGGCAGCCCGTTCGACGGCGGGCGTCGCGAGGGGGTGCTCGGTGACCKGGATGACGCGGTGGCTGCGCGCGGCGTAGGGCCCGATCCGGCCCTCGTCGTCGACGTGCAGGCTGAGCCGGGTGCGCCAGGCGGTGCCGTCCGTCGTCTCGGCGGCGTAGTCGGCGGCGAACCCGAGCGGGCGGGCCGGCTGGACCTCGACCGGCAGATCGATGCCGCCCATGCGCTGCAGGGCGTCGGCGACGACCTTCTCCTTGAGTGCGCGCTGATGCGCGAGCTCGATGTGCCCGAAGTCGGCGCCACCCGGTCGGAGCCCCGGGGGCGTTCCGATGTCGGCTTCACGCCAGACGTGCGGGCGACGGTGCGGTGAGGCATCCAGGATCTCGAGCGCCTCGCCGCGCAGGAAGCGGCGCGTATCGGCGGCCGCCCCGCTCGCGGGCTCGGTCAGGCGCACGCGCACCGTCTCGCCCGGAATGGCGTCGGGCACGAAGACGACCCGCCCCTCGTGCCGGCCCACAAACACGCCGCCATGGGCGACATCGGTGATCTCGAGATCGATCAGTGCTCCGGCATCCACTCCCCGACTCTGCCACACCCCGCCGCCCGCTACCGTGGTGGTCATGCGCGTGATGCTCGCCTCGACCTCGCCCGCCCGGCTCATGCTGCTGCGACAGGCCGGCATCGAGCCCGAGACGAGCGCCCCCGACGTCGACGAGGACGCCGTCATCGCGGCGGTCGAAGCGGCCGAGGGCCGCACCCTCGAGCCCACGGAGCACGTGCTGCTCCTCGCCCGCCGCAAGGCTGCGGACGTCGCCGCGCGGATCGCCGCAGAACAGCCGGACTTCGACGGGCTCGTCATCGGCGGCGACTCGATGTTCGAGCTCGATGGCCAGATCCTCGGCAAGCCGCACACCCCCGAGGTCGCGATCGCCCGCTGGCGGGCGATGCGCGGGCGCACCGGGGTGCTCCATTCCGGGCATGCGCTGTACCGGCTCGGTCCGACAGCCGACCCGCAGGAGGCGCATGCGGTGGCCGAGGCATCCGTCTCCTTCGCCGCGGACGTGACGGATGCCGAGATCGACGCGTACGTCGCGTCCGGCGAGCCGCTGCACGTCGCGGGGGCGTTCACGATCGACAGCCTCGGCGGGCCCTTCATCGATCGCGTCGAGGGAGACCCGTCCACAGTGGTCGGGATGTCGCTCTCGACCGTGCGCCGGCTCGCCGCGGAGCTCGGTGTGGACTGGCCCACCTTGTGGACGCGCTCGTAGACTCCCCCACACGTTTGCGTACGTTTCTTGTGTCAGTCGCCCAAATTGGGGCCCCAAGCGCTGGGTAGGCTGGCACTCATGCCACAGATCGCCAAGGTGCTCGTAGCCAACCGAGGCGAGATCGCCGTCCGGGTCATCCGCGCCGCCCGCGACAGCGGAAGGGCCTCGGTCGCCGTCTACGCCGACCAGGACCGCGACGCCCTGCACGCCCGGCTCGCCGACGAGGCGTACGCCCTCGAGGGCAGCACGAGCGCGGAAACCTACCTGTCGATCGAGAAGATCCTCTCGATCGCCCGGCGCTCCGGCGCGGACGCCGTGCACCCCGGCTATGGATTCCTCGCCGAGAACGCCGCCTTCGCGCGCGCGGTGATCGGTGCGGGACTCGTCTGGATCGGCCCGACCCCCGAAGCCATCGAGGCCCTCGGCGACAAGGTCACCGCCCGTCACGTCGCCGAGAAGGTCGGCGCGCCGCTCGCGCCGGGCACGCCAGGTCCGGTGTCAGGAGCCGAGGACGTGCTCGCCTTCGTCGCCGAGCACGGGCTGCCGATCGCGATCAAGGCCGCCTACGGCGGCGGCGGGCGTGGCCTCAAGGTCGCCAGGACCGCCGAGGAGATCCCCGAGCTGTTCGAGTCCGCCACTCGCGAGGCGGTCACCGCATTCGGCCGCGGCGAGTGCTTCGTCGAGAAGTACCTCGACAAGCCGCGACACGTCGAGACGCAGTGCCTCGCGGATGCCGCGGGCAACGTCGTCGTCATCTCGACGCGCGACTGCTCGCTGCAGCGCCGCCACCAGAAGCTCGTCGAGGAGGCGCCGGCGCCGTTCCTCACGGAGGCGCAGAACGACATCCTCTATTCGGCCTCCAAGGCGATCCTGCGCGAAGTGGGCTACGTCGGAGCGGGCACCTGCGAGTTCCTGATCGGAGCCGACGGGACGATCTCGTTCCTCGAGGTGAACACCCGCCTGCAGGTCGAGCACCCCGTGTCCGAAGAGGTCACCGGAATCGACCTCGTGCGCGAGCAGTTCCGCCTCGCCGAAGGCGAGGAGATCGGCTACGGCGATCCCGAACCGGTCGGCCACTCCATCGAGTTCCGCATCAACGGCGAGGACCCTGGGCGTGGCTTCCTGCCCCAGCCCGGTCCGATCAAGGTCTTCAAGACCTTCGGCGGACCAGGCATCCGCCTCGACTCCGGCGTCACCGCCGGCGACAGCGTCAGCGGCGCCTTCGACTCGCTGCTGGGCAAGATCATCGTCACCGGCCGCGACCGCGCCGAGGCACTCGAGCGTGCGCGGCGCGCCCTCGACGAGTTCGAGGTCGGCGGCCTTCCGACCGTGCTCCCGTTCCACCGCAAGGTGGTGCGCGACCCGGCCTTCACCGCCGAGAACGGCACCTTCGGAATCTTCACCCGGTGGATCGAGACCGAGTTCGTCAACGACATCCCGCCGTGGGACGGCGAGCTCGACGGTCCCAAGCACCCTGAGGCGCGGCACACCGTCGTCGTCGAGGTCGGTGGCAAGCGCCTCGAGGTGAGCCTCCCCGACCGGGTGGTCGTCGGCTCCGCCACGGCCGGGCGTCCCGCCGCGGTGCCGCCGTCACGCCGCTCGCACTCGCCGAGCGTCGTCGCCGGGGCATCCGGAGACGCGGTCAAGTCGCCGATGCAGGCGACGATCGTGAAGGTCGCCGTCGAGGACGGCCAGCAGGTCGTCAAGGGCGACCTCGTGGTGGTGCTCGAGGCGATGAAGATGGAGCAGCCCATCCAGGCGCACAAGGACGGCGTGATCGGGTCGATCAACGCGAGCCCCGGCACCACGGTGCCGTCAGGTCACCAGCTGCTGACGATCTCCTGACGCTGCGGGGCGGATGCCGCGGCATCCGCTCGCCGCCTTCGCGGTATGCGACTCGAGCCTCAGGCTCCGGGGTCGGCGGTGCGATCGACCACGTGCATCGCCTTGGCCGCGTCTGAGATGCTGCCGGAGACCGACGGGTAGACCGTGAACACCCGGGAGAACTGGTCGACGGTCAGCCGGCGCTCGACGGCGATCGCGATGGGGTAGATGAGCTCCGAGGCGCGGGGCGCGACGATGACGCCGCCGATCACCGTGCCATCGCCCTCGCGGGCGAGCAGCTTCACGAAGCCGTCCTTTACCCCCATCATCTTCGCGCGCGGGTTCGCGGCGAGCGGGAGCTTGTGGACCACTCCGTTGATGAGCCCGGCGGCGATGTCGGTCTCCTGCCAGCCGACCGTCGCGATCTCGGGGGCCGTGAAGATGTTCGCGGTGATGCGCCGGTGGTCGATCGGGATCACGACATCGCCGAGAGCGTGGAAGATCGCCGTGCGGCCCTGCATCGAGGCGACCGACGCGAGCGGCACGAACGTCGTGCAGTCCCCCGCCGCATAGATGTTCGGCACCGACGTGCGCGCGACGCGATTGACCTGAATATGGCCGGATTCGGTCATCTGCACGTCCGCCTCCGCGAGGCCGATGCCCGCGGTGTTGGGAACCGAGCCGACGGCCATCAGGCAGTGGCTGCCCTCGACGGTGCGCCCATCGGCGAGGGTGACGAGCACCCCGTCGCCGATGCGCTCCACCTTGTCGGCGCGCGACTTGGAGAGCACCGTCATCCCGCCGCGCTTGAAGACCTTCTCGAGCACGGCCGCGGCATCCGCGTCCTCGCCGGGGAGCACGCGCTCGCGGCTCGAGACCAGCGTCACCTTCGCGCCGAGGTTCATATAGGCAGAGGCGAACTCGGCTCCGGTGACTCCCGAGCCCACGACGATCAGGTGCTCRGGCAGCGCGGGCATGTCGTAGAGCTGGGTCCAGGTGAGGATCCGCTTGCCGTCGGGCTTGGCGCTCGGCAGCTCGCGCGGCGAAGCGCCCACCGACACGACGAGCGTGTCGGCCTCGATGCGATCGAAGTCGGTGCCGCCGGGACCGGTGGAGACGACGACCGCGCCCGGTCCCTCGAGCCGGCCGTGCCCGGAGATGATCCGCACGCCGGCCTCGACCAGCGACGCGCGCATGTCGTCGGACTGCTGGCGGGCCAGCGACAGCAGCCGCTTGTTGACCGCCGCGAGGTTGATCGCGATCTCGGGGGTGAGCGGCTTGCCGTCGTGGCTGTGCGCGAACAGCTGAACGCCGAGCTCGCTCGCTCCGGCGATCGCGACAGCGGCGTCCGCGGTCGCGATCAGCGACTTGGACGGCACGACATCGGTGATCACGGCGGACCCGCCGACGCCGGCGCGCTCCACGAGAGTGACTTCGGCACCCAGCTGAGCGGCGGCCAGGGCCGCTTCATATCCGCCGGGCCCGCCGCCGATGATCGCGACACTCTGCGTGCGTTCGAAGCTCAGGGACATGCGTCCCATTCTCACAGTCGCAGACGCCGGCCGCGGCATCCGGCACCCGCCCGGCTAGCCCCGCACGCTCGGGATTCCTAGAGTGGGGTCATGTCAGCGAGCAACGACCACCCTCTCGACGACCCGACCGCAGACCCGTTCGCCGTCGCCGCGGATGCCGCCGCCGACATCGCGCGGATCACCGGCGTCGACCGTCACGACATCGCACTCACGCTCGGCAGCGGATGGGCTCAGTCCGCTGAGCTCATCGGCGAGACGACCGCGACGATCGACGCGAGCGAGGTGACGGGCTTCAGCCGTCCCGCCCTGGAGGGACACGGCGGGACGCTGCGCAGTGTGCTGACCCCCCGTGGCAAGCGGGTCCTCATCATCGGCGCGCGCACTCACTACTACGAGGGCCACGGGGTGCGCCGGGTCGTGCACAGCGTGCGCACCGCGGCGGCGACCGGCGTCCGCACGATGGTGCTCACCAACGGAGCGGGCGGCATCCGCCATACCTGGCGTCCCGGTCAGCCGGTGCTCATCAGCGACCACATCAACTTCACCGGCGCCTCGCCGCTCGAGGGCGCGACCTTCATCGACCTGACCGACCTGTATTCGCTGCGGCTGCGCGATCTCGCCCGCTCGATCGACCCGACGCTCGACGAGGGGGTGTACTGCCAGTTCAGCGGGCCGCAGTACGAGACCCCGGCCGAAGTGCAGATGGCCAAGGTCGTCGGCGGCCACATCTGCGGCATGTCGACGGCGCTGGAGGCGATCGCGGCCAGGCAGGCCGGCATGGAGATCCTCGGCTTCTCGCTCATCACGAACATGGCCGCGGGCATCCAGAAGACCCCGCTCAGCCACCAGGAGGTCATCGAGGCCGGCCGCGAGGCCGAGCCGGTCATCTCCTCCCTCCTGGCGAAAGTGATCGGAGCACTGTGAGCGAGCTCATCGAACGAGCCCAGGCCTGGCTCGCCCAGGACCCCGACGGTGAGACGCGGGCGGAGCTCGGAGAGCTCATCGAGCGCGCGCAGGAGGAGGATGCCGAGGCCACCGCAGACCTCGAAGACCGCTTCGCCGGTCGCCTCGCCTTCGGCACCGCCGGGCTCCGCGGACGATTGGGCGCCGGCAGCAACCGGATGAACCGCGTGCTGGTCGCGCAGGCTGCCGCCGGGCTCGCCGCGTACCTGCTCGAGCGGCACCGGGGCGGGGAGGCCGACGAGGACGAGGTCCTGGGCGGCGGCCCGAGCGTGGTCATCGGCTACGACGGCCGCCGCAACTCCCGCGTCTTCGCGCAGGACTCCGCCGAACTCTTCGCAGGCGCGGGAGTGCGCGCCATCCTGCTTCCGCGCCTGCTGCCGACACCCGTGCTCGCCTTCGCGGTGCGCCACCTCGGCGCCGATGCGGGAGTGATGGTCACCGCCAGCCACAACCCGCCCGACGACAACGGCTACAAGGTCTATCTCGGCGGCCACGACGACGGCGCCCAGATCGTGCCGCCCGCCGACGGCGAGATCGCCGCGCACATCCAGCGCATCGCGGACGACGGCGATGTCTCGCGGCTGCCGCGATCGCTCGGATTCGTGACCGCGCCGGAGTCCGTCGTCGATGCGTACGTCGACGCGACCGCAGCGGTGGCGCCCGCGCCGCCGGGCGCCGAAGGCCTGCACTGGATCTATACGGCGATGCACGGCGTCGGCTGGGAGACGCTGGCGCGGATCGTCGAGGTGGCGGGCTACCCCGCCCCGGTGGTCGTCGACGAGCAGATCGAGCCCGACGGCGGGTTCCCGACGGTCGCGTTCCCGAACCCGGAAGAGCCCGGCGCGATGGACCTGGCGTTCGAGGCGGCGCGCTCCGCGGGTGCCGAACTGGTCATCGCCAACGACCCCGATGCTGACCGGCTCGCCGTTGCGCTCCCCGACGACCAGGTCGAAGGGGGCTGGCGCCGGCTCACCGGCAACGAGATCGGCCTCCTGCTCGGCTGGCGCGCCGCACGCCTGGCACACGCCCTTGGACAGGCTCAGGAACCGGATTCCGAAGGCCCCGGCGCGTCGCTGGCCTGCTCGCTCGTCTCGTCCCCGGGCCTGCAGACCGTCGCGGAGCACTATGGCCTGGACTTCCACGCGACGCTCACGGGGTTCAAGTGGATCTCCCGCGCCCCTGGCTTGGTCTTCGGATTCGAGGAGGCCCTGGGCTACCTCGTGAATCCGGAGACGGTCCGCGACAAGGACGGGCTGTCCGCGACGGTCGCGATGCTCGGCATGGTCGCCGAGGCCCGCGGCCGCGGGGCCACCCTCCGCGACCTGCTGCGCGAGTTCGACGAGACGTTCGGCTCATTCGCGAGCGACCAGATCTCGATCCGGGTCGATGATCTCGCCGTCATCGGGCAGATGATGTCCGCTCTGCGCGCCCACCGCCCGGCCGAGGTCGGAGGGGTCGAGGTCACCCAGATCGACGATCTGCTCGAAGGCGACTCGGAGTTCCCGCCGAGCGATGTGCTGCGCCTCTGGCTGGCCGACGGGTCGAGGCTCATCGTGCGCCCGAGCGGCACCGAACCGAAGCTGAAGCTGTACCTCGACGTCCGCGGCGATTCCGCCGAGCACGCACGGGCCAAGATCGAATCGCTCGGCGCCGGCGCGAGGGCAATGCTCGACGCCGCCTCCTGAGCAGATCCAACTCGAGATATATCGCGAAACACGCGGCTCCGGTGCTAAAGTCCGAATTCACGATATATCGCGAGTTTGGACGAGGGTGTGCACAGAATGATCGACGAAACAGGGAATGCCGCGGCTGAGGCATCCGATCGCCCGCGCTGGCTGCGGGACACTGTGCTGTTCCTGGGCGGGCAGACCGTCAGCCTGCTCGGGTCGATGCTCGTGCAGTACGCGGTCTTCTGGTACCTCACGATCGAATACAAGTCCGGCAGCATCATGGCGCTGGCCGCGATCTTCGGGTTCCTCCCCCAGGCGCTGGTCTCGGTCTTCGGCGGAGTCTGGGCCGACCGGCACAACCGCAAACTGCTGATCATCGGCGCGGATGCCGCGATCGCCGTCTCGACCCTCGCCCTCGCGCTCGCGATGATGTCGGGCTACGACGCCGTGTGGCTCATCTTCCTCACGATGGCGGTGCGCTCGGCGGGGGCGGGGATCCAGATGCCCGCGGTCTCGGCGATCATCCCCCAGATCGTGCCCACCCGGCATCTCATCCGGGTGAACGGCCTCAACGGATCCATCCAGTCGACGATGGCCCTCGTCGCCCCCGCAGCAGCCGGAGCGATCTACGCCTGGGCATCGGCGACCCTCAGCAGCGCTGTCGGCGCCCTCATCCCCATCTTCTTCATCGATGTCGTGACCGCGGCGATCGGGATCGGGCTCATCGCGCTCATTCCGGTCACCGCCGTGCGGCGCACCGGCGACGTCCAGCCCGGCTACTTCGCCGATCTCGCCGACGGGGTGCGCTATGTCGCGCACCACGCCTTCGTGCGCTGGCTGCTTCTGCTGTTCGCGATCGTCTTCCTGCTCACGGTTGCGCCATCGAACCTCACGCCGCTCATGGCGGTGCGCTCGTTCGACGCCGGCGCGCAGCAGAACGTCGTCAACCTCGCCGTGCTGGAGATCATGTTCAGCGTCGGGATGATCCTGGGCGGCGTGCTCGTCGCGACCGTCTTCGCGAAGCGCAGCCGGATCGGGCTGATCATCACGTCCTCCCTCCTGTTCGGCGCCCTCTCGATCGGGCTCGGGCTGTCCCCGAACATCTGGGTGTTCTTCGGCTTCATGTTCCTCGTCGGCATCATGGTGCCGTTCTTCTCGACCTCGTCGATGACGCTCCTCCAGGAGACGGTCGAGCCTGAGCGCCAAGGCCGGGTCTTCGGCTTCGTCGGCATCGTCATGGCCGTGGCGATGCCGCTCGGGATGGCGATCCTGGGCCCACTCGCCGACCAGGTGCCCATCGAGTGGCTCCTCGTCGGAGCCGGCGTGCTCACCTTCGTCGTGGTCGGCGCCGCGGTGGGCCTCCCCGCCGGGCGAAGGGCGGTCGCGGCGGCGCAGGCGGCCTCCCAGATCACCGGCCAAGACGCCGCCGCCGCGGCAGCGGTCGTCGAAGCCACCATGCATCGCCCGGATTCGCCCTAGGCTCGGATCGTGCTGCTGACCGTCCCGCTCACCCTCGAGAACGCCTGGGTGCGGCTCGAGCCCCTCGACGCCGAGCATGCTCCCGAACTCGCCGAAGCAGCGCAGGGACTCGAGCACGCCTGGTATACCTCCGTCCCGACCCCCGAGGGCGTGCCCGACGAGATCGAACGCCGGCTGACGTGGCAGTCCGAGGGCCACATGAACGCCTGGGTCATCCGGCGGCTCGACACCGGTCGCCTGGCCGGCATGACGACGTTCTGCAACATCGACCAGGCCAACCGCCATGTCGAGATCGGCCACACCTGGATCTCGCCGACCGCGCAGCGCACCGCCGTGAACTCCGCAGCCAAGCTCCTGCTGCTCACCCATGCATTCGAGACGTGCGACGCGATCGCCGTCGAGCTGCGCACGCACTGGCACAACCGGCAGTCCCGCGCCGCCATCGCGCGTCTCGGCGCCAAGCAGGACGGCGTGCTGCGCAATCACCGGCTCGGTCCGGACGGGACGATCCGCGACACCGTGGTGTTCTCGATCCTCCCCGGCGAGTGGCCCGCTGCCAAGCTCGGACTCGAAGAGCGGCTCGCCCAGGGCTGACGCCCTCGTGACTCCACTCCGCGCCGCGCCTCCGCCAACAGTTCCGCGGCGCGCGGGACAGTGGTCCTTGTCCGCCTCCAGGCTTTTCACAAGAATGAGCACAAGGGCGCGGCCGACGCGACGCGTCGATGACGCCAGACAGCGGATGCCGCGCAGCGACGCACGTTCCCGAGAGGAATCGAACAATGGCCCCACTCACCCGCACGGTGCGGATCGGCTCGGCTCATGGTCTGCATGCCCGCCCAGCGAAGCTGTTCGCGCAGGCTGCGAAAGATGCCGGCATCCCGATCACCGTCGCCAAGGCTTCGGGCACCCCGGTCAACGCGGCGAGCATCCTGGGGGTCATCTCGCTCGGCGCGGAGAAGGGCGACTACGTGGTCCTCTCCGCCGACGGCGAAGGCGCCGAGGCGGCGCTCGACACCCTGGCAGACCTCCTTTCCACCGACCACGACGCGGAGTAGAACATGGCTGAATTGCGAGGAGTCGGGATCGGTCTCGGCGTCGCCCAGGGGCCGGTGGCCCGGATGTCCGAACCCCTGCCGGCACCCGACGACGCGGCGAGCGCGCTGAGCATCGCTGACGAGACCGCACGCGTACGCGAGGCTGTCGGCGCCGTGGCGCGCGAACTCGAGCAGCGCGGCGCGCAGGCCGGCGGGGCGGCGCAGGACGTGCTCGAAGCGCAGGCGATGATGGCCGAGGACCCCTCACTCGAGTCCGAGATCGACAGCAGGATCGCGCAGGGAAGCACTGCCGAGTACGCCGTGTTCGACGCCTTCGCCTCCTTCCGCGACCAGCTCGTCGCCATGGGCGGCTACCTCGGCGAGCGCGCTGCCGACCTGGACGACGTCGCCCAGCGCGTGATCGCCCGACTGCGCGGCGTGCCGGCTCCTGGCGTGCCCGATCCGGGGTATCCCTTCGTCCTCGTCGCCAAGGATCTGGCTCCCGCCGACACGGCGCTGCTCGACCTCGACAAGGTGCTCGCGCTCATCACGACCGACGGCGGTCCCACCTCGCACACCGCGATCCTCGCCAGGGAGAAGTCGATCGTCGCGATCGTCGGGGCGGTGGACGCGAAGGGCCTGATCGACGGCGAGACCGTGATCGTGGATGCCGCGGCCGGCGTCGTCACGACGCAGCCCACCGGCGAGGAGCTCGAGCGGGCGCAGACCCGCGCCGAGGAGCGCGCGCACGCCGCGGCAGCCCCCATCACCGACGGCGCACTCGCCGACGGCACCCCGATCCCGCTGCTGGCCAACCTCGGAAAGCCGGAAGGCGCCGCCGACGCGGTGTCGCTCGGGGCTGAGGGCGTTGGTCTGTTCCGGACCGAGTTCCTCTTCCTGAGCTCCACACAGGCGCCGACCGTCGAGCAGCAGCGCGAGTCGTACCGGCAGCTGCTCTCGGCGTTCCCCGGCAAGAAAGTCGTCGTGCGCGTGCTCGACGCCGGCGCCGACAAGCCGCTCGCGTTCCTCAACGACGCGCACGAGGAGAATCCGGCCCTCGGGCTCCGCGGCATCCGTGCCCTGCAGGCGAGCGAGGACATCCTCCGCGAGCAGCTGACCGCGCTTGCCGAGGCGGATGCCCTGACTCGGAAGAGCCCGGAAGGCGGGGCGGACCTCTGGGTGATGGCGCCGATGGTCGCGACGGTCGAGGAGACCGAGTACTTCGTCGCCATCGCCAAGGACTATGGCATCAAAACCGCCGGCGTCATGGTGGAGGTGCCGTCGTCCGCGCTGCTGGCCGATCGGATTCTCGGCATCGCCGACTTCGCTTCGATCGGCACGAACGACCTCACCCAGTACACGCTCGCCGCCGACCGGCTGCTCGGGTCGGTGGCGGCCTTCCAGGATCCGTGGCATCCCGCCGTGCTCCGGCTCATCGGGGAGGTCGGCGCCGCCGGCGAGGCGAATGGCAAGCCGGTGGGGATCTGCGGTGAAGCCGCAGCCGATCCGCTCCTGGCCGTCGTCCTGGTGGGCCTCGGCGCGAAGAGCCTGTCGATGGCGCCGACCGCGCTGGCCGACGTGCGTGCGTCGCTTCTGCAGTACTCCCTCGACGATGCGCGAGTCATCGCCGAGGCTGCCCTCGCCGCGAACAGCGCGGCAACCGCCCGAAGTGCGGCTCAATCGGCCGCGGCCCGATTGTAAGGAGACCCAGTCATGACAACGGCGTCGACACCCACCACAGGAGCCAAGCAGGCGCAGGTTCACGTTCAGCGCTTCGGCACGTTCCTCTCCGGCATGATCATGCCGAACATCCCCGCGCTCATCGCGTGGGGCATCTTCACGGCGTTCTTCATCGACGTCGGGTGGACCCCGAACGAGGCCCTGGCGACGATCGTCGGGCCGTTCATCCACTACCTGCTCCCGCTGATCATCGCCTACACGGGCGGCAGCATGGTCTACAACATCCGCGGTGGCGTCGTGGGGTCGATCGCGACCATGGGCGCGATCGCGGGGTCGGACTACATCGTCAAGCAGTTCAACGACGGGCTCGCGGAAGGCGCCGCCCAGCTGCCGCAGGTGCATATGTTCATCGGCGCCATGATCCTCGGCCCCCTCGCCGCCTACACGATGAAGTGGCTCGACTCGCTCTGGGAGGGCAAGATCAAGGCGGGCTTCGAGATGCTCGTCAACATGTTCTCCGCCGGCATCTGGGGCTTCGTGATGGCGATCGTCGGGTTCTACCCGGTGGCGCTGATCGTCAACTGGATCATGGCGGCGCTCGGTCGCGGGGTCGAGTGGCTGGTCGACATGAACCTGCTGCCGCTGACCAGCATCCTGATCGAGCCGGCGAAGGTGTTCTTCCTCAACAACGCCATCAACCACGGTGTGCTGACACCGCTCGGTCTCGCGCAGGCCGCGGAAGAAGGCTCCTCGATCCTGTTCCTCCTCGAGGCCAACCCCGGCCCCGGCGTGGGGCTGCTCTTGGCGTTCACCTTCTTCGGAATCGGTGCGGCGCGCGCCTCCGCCCCCGGTGCGGCGATCATCCAGTTCTTCGGCGGCATCCACGAGGTGTACTTCCCGTACGCGCTGATGAAGCCGATCCTGATCCTCGCCCTCATCGCGGGCGGTGCGACCGGAGTCACGACGAACATGCTGCTGGGCGGCGCGCTGCGTGCACCGGCTGCGCCGGGAAGCATCTTCGCGATCCTCCTGCAGACGGCGAACGGGTCGTACTTCGCGGTGATTCTGTCGGTGATCCTGTCGGCGACGGTCACCTTCCTCATCGCCGGACTCATCCTCCGCGCCTCGCGGAAGCGCGACCTCGAGTCGATGGCGATCACGGATGACGCCTTCGGCGCGGCCATCACGCAGACCGAGGCGGCCAAGGGCAAGAGCTCGGACGCCCTGTCGAACCTGCGCGGCGGAGCCGCGACCCAGGCCGACGGTGCCGGTGGGCCGGCGACCGCGACGGAGCGCGAGATCAAGAGCATCGTGTTCGCCTGCGACGCCGGCATGGGGTCGTCCGCGATGGGTGCGAGCGTGCTGCGCAACAAGATCAAGAAGGCGGGCGTCGAGGGCGTCACCGTGGTCAACAAGGCCATCGCGAACCTCGATGGCACGGCCGACCTGGTCATCACGCAGAACCAGCTCACCGAGCGGGCTCGGCAGCAGTCGCCGAACTCGGTCCACGTGTCCGTCGACAACTTCATGAACTCGCCTCGGTACGACGAAGTCGTAGAACTCGTCGTCGACCAGCACAAGGACGGTGCGTAGGCGTTGAAACGGCTGCGGGGCCGGGACGGCGCGACGCCCCCGGTCCCGTGGCTTCTGCTGAAGTTCCACTGGATCCCTGTTCCACTGACGTCCGCGGCACCCCGTGGACGCGAAAGGCGGCAAGCATGACACGCGAGGTTCTGACGATCGGTCAGATTCGAATCCACCCCGGTGGCTCGACGAAGCTCGACGCGATGAAGGAGGCCGCCGACATCCTCGAGGCGGCCGGCGCAGTCACGAACGAATACTTCGACGCGATGCAGCAGCGCGAACTGACCGTGTCGACCTATATGGGCGCCGAACTCGCGATCCCGCACGGGACGAATGAGATGAAGGCGACGATCCTGGATTCTGCGCTCTCGTTCGTCCGCTACGACGGCGGAGTGGACTGGGACGGTGAGCCGGTGACGTTCGTCGTCGGGATCGCGGGGAAGGGTGACGAGCATCTCGAGATCCTGTCGCAGATCGCCATCCTCTTCTCGGATGAAGACGACGTGGCCCGGCTCAAGGCCGCTTCGACCGCCGAGGAGCTCTTCGGCATCCTGAGCGCCGTCAACGAGTCATGAAGGCCGTCCACTTCGGCGCGGGCAACATCGGGCGGGGGTTCGTCGGCCTCCTCCTGCATGAGGGCGGCTACGACCTCGTGTTCTCGGATGTCGCGGCCCCGCTCGTCGATGCGATCAACGCGGTCGACTCGTACACCGTGCACGAGGTGGGCGCCGGCGGCACCGACAAGGTGGTCACGGGCTTCCGCGCCGTCAACAGCGCCACCCACCCAGAGGTCGTCGTCGACGAGATCGCGACCGCGAACATCGTCACGACCGCCGTGGGCCCCACGATCCTGAAGTTCGTCGCCCCGCACATCGTGGCGGGTCTGGCCCTCCGCGACCCGGCGTCCCCACCGCTGCAGATCATGGCCTGCGAGAACGCAATCAACGCCACCGACCTGCTCCGCGACGAGGTCGTCGCCCTCGCCGGCGATGCGTGGATCGCCCTGGAGTCGCGTGCGGTCTTCGCCAACACCGCGGTGGATCGGATCGTGCCCGGTCAGCCCGAAGGCGGCGGCGTGGACGTGACGGTGGAGCCGTTCTTCGAGTGGGCGATCGAGCGTCCGCCGTTCGGCGACGACCCGCCGGCCATCCCCGGTGCGCATTTCGTGGACGACCTCGCCCCCTACATCGAGCGCAAGCTCTTCACCGTCAACACCGGTCACGCCACGACCGCGTACTTCGGCGCGCAGGCCGGCGTCGAGCGCATCTCGGATGCCCTCGCCGACCCGGCAATCGCCGCGCGCGTCGCCGCGGCGCTGGAGGAGACCTCCGCCCTGCTCGCGGTCAAGCACGGCCTCGACCCTGACGATCTCGCGACCTACCGCGCGACCATCGTGAACCGGTTCCGCAATCCCGCCCTCCCCGACACGGTGTGGCGGGTCGGTCGACAGCCGCTGCGCAAGCTCTCCCGTCACGAGCGGTTCGTCGGCCCCGCTGCTGAAGCGGCCGAGCGGGGTCTCGGGACGACCGGCCTCGTCGCCGCGATGGGCGCGGCGCTCGCCTTCGACGACGCCGAGGACGAGCAGTCGGTGCAGCTGCAATCACTGCTGCGGCAACAGGATGCCGCCGCCTTCACCGCCTCGGTCACCGGCCTCGAGCCGGGGCATCCGCTCTTCGCGCAGATCCAGGAGGTCGTCGCGGCTCGCCAGGCCGCGCTGTAACGCCCTGCGGCGGTTGCTCAGGGTGGGTCGACCTAGACTGATCGACGATGAACACGCCTGCCGAAACCAAGCGCCCTCGCCGCCGTCTCCGCCGCATCCTGGCCTGGATCTTCGGGGTCATCGGCGGGCTCATCCTGATCGCCATCGTCGGCATCGTGATCTGGAGCCAGGTCGGTGTGTCTCAGGCGGAGCCCGAGCCGCTGGCCGCGGTCAAGGCCGACGACCGCATCGTCATCACCGATGACTCGGCCGGCATCGTGCTCGCTCCCGCCGAAGGTGCCGGCGACGTCGGACTGGTGTTCGTCCCGGGCGGCAAGGTCGACTCATGGGCCTACGCCGCGAAGCTGTCCGACCTCGTGGCCGAGGACGGCATCACCGTCGTCATCACCAAACCCTGGCTGAACCTCGCGTTCTTCGACCTGCGGCCCCTCGACGCCTTCACCAGCCTCGCCCCCGACATCGACACGTGGATGATCGGCGGCCACTCCCTCGGCGGCGTCCGCTCGTGCATGCTCGCCTCGGATGCCGACGCCCTGGTGCTGTTCGGCTCGTACTGCTCGACTGATCTGACCGCCTCAGGGCTGCCGGTGCTGAGCATCGGCGGCAGCGAGGACGGCCTCTCCACCCCGGACAAGATCGCCGATGCCAGTGACCTCCTCCCCCAAGACGCCGAGCTCGACCAGATCGAGGGCGCCAGCCACTCCTCCTTCGGCGACTACGGTCCGCAGGCCGGCGACGGCACCCCGACGATCTCCGACGCGGACATGACGGCGCAGCTGACCGAGTTGGTCGGCTCCCTCGCGGCATCCCTCCCGTGAGTCGGCACCGCTACGCGATCATCGGTGCGGGTCCCTCCGGCCTCGCCGCGGCGCGGGCGCTGCAGCAGGCCGGTATCGCCTTCGACGGCTTCGAAGCCGCGCAGGGTGTCGGCGGGCTCTGGGACATCGACAATCCCCGCTCCACCATGTACGAATCGGCGCACCTCATCTCGTCGCGCACGACGACCGAGTTCACCGAGTTCCCGATGGTCTCCACGGTCGACTACCCGGGCCACCGCACCCTCCTGCAGTACTTCCATGACTTCGCCGAGCGCTTCGGGCTGACCGACGCCTACCGCTTCGAGACCCGGGTCACGGGCGTGGAGAAGACCGACGACGGCGGATGGATGCTGCGCGCCGACGCGCCCGATGGTCCGATCGAGGCGCGCTACGACGGCGTGATCCTCGCCAACGGCACACTCGCCGAGCCGAACATCCCCACGTTCCAGGGCGACTTCACCGGCGAACTGCTGCACACGAGCGCGTACAAGCGCCCGTCGCAGCTCACCGGCAAGCGGGTGCTCATCATCGGGGCGGGCAACTCGGGCTGCGACATCGCCGTGGATGCCGTGCACCACGCGGCATCCGTCGACATGAGCGTGCGACGCGGGTACTACTTCGTTCCCAGGTATCTGTTCGGACGCCCCTCTGACACCCTCAACCAGGGCAAGCCCCTGCCCGCACGGATCAAGCAGTTCATCGACACCCGGGTGCTGCGGGCATTCACCGGCGACCCCGTGCGGTTCGGGTTCCCGAAGCCCGACTACAAGATCTACGAGTCCCACCCGATCGTGAACACGCTGATCCTGAACCATCTCGGCCAGGGCGACCTCCAGGTGCGGCCAGACGTCGACCGGTTCGACGGCACGACCGTGCACTTCCGCGACGGGTCTGCGAGCGAGTACGACCTGGTGCTGCTGGCCACCGGCTACACGCTGGACTACCCGTTCGTCGAGCGCGGCGAGCTCAACTGGTCGGGGATGGCACCCGAGCTCTTCCTCAACATCTTTCCCCCGTCGTTCAACGGGCTCTATGTGATGGGCATGCTCGAAGCGTCCGGAATCGGCTGGCAGGGCCGGTACGAGCAGGCCGATCTGCTCGCGGCCTATCTCGCGCGGCTCGAGCGTGACCCGCAGGGCGCCGCCGCCTTCCGTGCTCGGGTGACCGGTGAGCCCTGGCCCGACCTCACCGGGGGCTACAAGTACCTCGGACTCGAACGCATGGCGTACTACGTCAACAAGGACGCCTACCGCGGCGCCGTTCGCGCGGAGGCCAAGGCGCTGCGGAGCCCAGCCGTCGCGAGCCCGGTGGCTGCGCAGGGCTGAGCCGCGGCATCCGCTCCTACCGCTCGAAGCCCTCGCTGATGAGGTCGATGAGCTCCTCGCGCTCCTCGACCGGGAGGAACGAGCCGGCGGCGGCGTTGAGCTGGAAGGTCTCGAGATCATCGAGGTCGTACTCGAAGGTCTCGGCCAGCAGGGCGAGCTCGCGGGTGAGCGAGGTGCGGCTCATGGTGCGGTTGTCGACATTCACCGTCACGCAGAAGCCGAGCTGGTAGAGCAGATCGAACGGGTGGTCTTCGAGCGTGGTCCCCCAGCGGTCGATCGCTCCGGTCTGCAGGTTCGACGACGGTGAGAGCTCGAGCGGGATCTCGCGGTCGCGCACCCAGCGGGCCAGATCGCCGAACTTCACGAGCACCTCTTCGCCGGAACGCTGGACGACCTCGAGGTCTTCGGCGATGCGCACCCCGTGGCCGAGACGCAGCGCGTGGCCGTCCAGCAGCGCGGAGCGGATCGACTCCAGCCCGGCTGCCTCGCCGGCGTGCACCGTGACCGGGAAGAACTCCGAGGCGAGATAGTCGAACGCGGCACGATGGTTCGACGGCGGGAACCCGTCTTCCGGACCCGCGATGTCGAACCCGACGGCGCCGCGATTGCGGTACTCGACCGCGAGGCGGGCGATCTCGAGGGATCGGTCGGTGTGTCGCATCGCTGTGATGAGCTGGCCGACACGGATGTCGCGACCCGCGCGGTCCGCGGCATCCTCGCCCTCGTCGATGCCGGCCTGCACCGCCTCGACGGCTTCCTCGAGGGACAGGCCGCGAGTCAGGTGCTGCTCGGGGGCCCAGCGCACCTCGCCATAGACCACGCCATCGGTCGCGAGGTCCTCAACGAACTCCCGCGCGACCCGGCGGAGACCATCGGCGGTCTGCATGACCGCGGTCGTCAGATCGAAGGTCTTGAGGTATTCCACGAGCGACCCGGAGTCGCTCTTCTCCGCGAACCAGCCCGCGAGGCCCTCAGGGTCGGTGTCGGGCACATCGAGGCCGATCTCGCCGCCGAGCTCGATGATGGTCGCCGGGCGCACACCCCCGTCGAGGTGGTCGTGCAGTGACACCTTCGGCAGGCTCCGGATCGAGACTCCCTCGATAACGGCATCGCCGTGCTGGTCGATGGGCATGTCGGACTCCTCAGTGGCGGGGGTGGTGATCAGGCGGAGATGCGCTCGAGCACAAGCGGGGCGGATGCCGGAGCTTCGGCACCGATCGCCCAGGCATCCGTCAGGGCGTCCAGGGCGCGTTCGAACCTGGTTCCATCATGCCCGAGCAAAGTGAACAGCGGCTGACCCGCGGTGACGGCGTCCCCCGGCTTCACGTGCAGATCGATGCCCGCTTCGTGGATCACCGGATCCTGCGCCCGTGCCCGGCCGGCGCCGAGCCGCCAGGCGGCGACGCCGAACGGCAGCGCGTCCATCCTGGTCACGACACCCGCGACGTCGGCCGTGACGGTGTGGGTCTCGCGCGGCGTCAGGAGCGCGGCATCCGGATCCCCGTCCTGCGCGCKGATCATCGCCCGCCAGACGTCCATCGCACGGCCGTCGCGCAGCGCCGCCTCGACGTCCGCGTCGGGCTGCCCGGCAAGCGTGAGCATCTCGCGCGCGAGGGCCACCGTGAGTTCGACGATGTCGGCCGGCCCGCCACCCGCCAGCACCTCGACGGACTCGCGCACCTCGTTGGCATTGCCGATCGCGAGCCCCAGCGGGGTGTTCATGTCGGTGAGCAGAGCCGTCGTCGCGACGCCCGAATCGGTGCCGAGCGCGACCATCGTGCGGGCGAGCTCGCGGGCTCGATCCACGTCGCGCATGAACGCGCCGGAGCCGAACTTGACGTCCAGCACGAGCGAGTCGGTGCCCTCGGCGATCTTCTTCGACATGATGCTGGATGCGATGAGGGGAATCGCCTCGACGGTTCCGGTGACGTCGCGCAGGGCGTAGAGCTTCTTGTCGGCAGGGGCGAGGCCCGAGCCGGCCGCACACACGACCGCGCCGACATCGCGCAGCTGCGCGAACATCTCGTCGTTGGAGATGGCTGCGCGCCAGCCCGGGATGGACTCCAGCTTGTCGAGCGTTCCGCCGGTGTGCCCGAGACCGCGGCCGGAGAGCTGCGGCACGGCGACCCCGAAGGCCGCCACGAGCGGCGCCAGCGGGAGGGTGATCTTGTCGCCGACCCCGCCGGTGGAGTGCTTGTCGACGGTCGGCTTGCCGAGGCCGGCGAAGCTCATCCGCTCGCCCGAGGCGATCATGGCGTCGGTCATCACGCGGATCTCATCGCGCCCCATGCCGTTCAGGAGCACCGCCATGGCGAAGGCGGCCATCTGCGCATCGGCGACGTAGCCCCGGGTGTAGGCATCCACCATCCAGCGCAGCTCCGCCTCGGGAACCGCTCCCCCGTCGCGCTTGGCCCGGATCACATCGACGGCGTCGAAGGCCTCCACAGCATCCGGTCCCTGAGCCTGTCGAAGGGTCATCGGGAGCCCTCTTCGAGATCGCGCGGTCCGAAGGCGTCCGGCAGCACCTCATCGATGGTGCGGATGCCGGACACGGTCTCCAGGAGCATTCCAGGCAGCGCGTGCTCGTACAGGAGCTGCCTGCAGCGTCCGCACGGCATGATCGTCTCGCCGTCGTTGTTCACGCAGACGAAGGCGACCAAGCGCCCCCCGCCGGATATGTGCAGGTCGGAGACGAGCCCGCACTCGGCGCAGAGGGTGACGCCGTACGAGGCGTTCTCCACATTGCAGCCACGGACGATCCGTCCGTCCGACACCAGCGCCGCCGCACCCACCCGGTAGCGCGAGTACGGCGCGTACGCCCGCTGCATCGCTTCGGTGGCGACCGCTCTCAGTTCGTCCCAGTCGATGTCGGTCACGAAGTCATCCCTTGATATACGGCTTGCCATCTGCGGCCGGAGCCCGCGACTTTCCGACCACCCCCGCCACGACGAAGATCGTCACGAGGTACGGGAGCATCAGCATGAACTCGCTGGGCACCGGCGAGCCGATGACGCTCAGGGTGTTCTGCAGGTTCGAGGCGAAGCCGAACAGCAGCGCAGCGAGCGTCGCCTTGATCGGATCCCACTGCCCGAAGATCACCGCGGCGAGGGCGATGAAGCCCGCTCCGGCCGTCATCTCCTTGTTGAACGCGATGCCGTTGCCGATCGTGAACACGGTGCCGCCGAGGCCGGCGATCGCGCCCGCGAGCAGGACGTTCCAGAACCGGGTGGCGTTCACGTTGATGCCGACCGTGTCCGCCGCCTGCGGGTGCTCGCCGACGGAGCGAAGCCGCAGGCCCCACCGGGTGTGGAACATGCCGATGTACACCGCCGCGACGGCGATGTACATGATGTAGACGATGATCGTCTGCCGGAACAGGACCGGCCCGACGATAGGAATCTCACTCAGGATCGGGATGGGGACCCGCTCGAAGCGCGGGGGTGTGTTCAGCGTCGCGGCATTGGGGGCGAGAACCTGCGAGTACAGGAAGCTCGTGAGCCCCGTGACGAGGACGTTGAGGACCACTCCGACGATCACCTGGTCGACGAGGTACTTGAGCGCGAACGCCGACAGCACGGCAGCGACGAGCATGCCGGCGACCATCGCCGCGAGCAGCCCGAGGAACGGCTGGCCGGTGATCGTGGCGACGACCGCAGCGGTGAATGCGCCCGCGAGCAGCTGGCCTTCGATCGCAATGTTCACCACGCCGGCGCGCTCACCGATCACGCCGCACAGTGCGCCGTAGATGAGCGGCACCGCCAGCGCGAGCGATCCGGCGAGCAGGCTCGGCACCGGAATCGTTGCCCCTGCGGCTGCCCACGTCAGGAAGCCGACCACGAACACCACGAGATAGACGATGACGATCCACAGCGGCGACTTCCCGCCCGCACGCACGAAGTACGCCGACGCGAGCGCCAGGAGGATCAGGATGCCGCAGCACACCCACGCCGTCGGCATGACGGGCACGACCAGATCGGGAAGCTGGATCGCATCGGAGTCGGTCGAGAGCCGGAAGGTCGTGCTGCCGGTGCGCGGCGCCGCGAGGAGCAGGATCACGTAGAGCACGGCGAAGATCGCCATGGCGACCGGCGCCTTCCAGCTGCGGACGATCGTCGTCTCGGGCAGGTCGTCTGCGGTGGAGACCGCCACGGAGGTCACTTGGCCACCCCCTCGAGGTCTGCTTGTGCTGCGACTTCGGCCTTGAGTGACTTCTCGCGTGCCTTCTCGGCCCGGCGGCGATCGCGCTCCGGCGATGGCAGGAAGAAGATCGTGCGGATCAGCGGCGGCGCAGCGATGAACAGGACGATGAGCGACTGCACGACCGCGATGATCTCGATCGGGATCTGCTCCGCCGCCTGCATCGCGAAGCCGCCGGCTTTGAAGCCGCCGAAGAGGATGCCGGCCGCGAAGGTTCCCCAGGCGGTCGAGCGCCCGAGCAGCGCCACGGTGATCCCGTCGAAGCCGATGCCCGCATCGATGTCGGCGCTGAACCCTGTGGTCACCGTCCCGAGGATCTGGTTGACGCCGGCCAAGCCGAGCAGAGCGCCGGAGATCAGCATCCCGTAGATGTACATGTTCTTGACGTTGATGCCGGCCACCCGGGCTGCGTTCGGATTCTCGCCGACGGCGCGGAACTTGAAGCCGAGGCTCGAGCGATTCAGGATCCAGGCGACCAGGAACGTGGCGGCGATGACGAGGATGAATCCGAAGTGCAGGTTGAACTGCGGCCCGAGCAGCTCGGGGAAGACTGCCGTCTCCTTCATCGGGGGGGTCTTGGGGTTGTTCGACCCCGGGGCCTGCAGCAGACCGGGGGTGCGCAGCATCCACGAGATCAGGTAGAAGGCGACGTAGTTGAGCATGATCGTCACGATGACCTCGTGCGCCCCGGTGCGCGCCTTGAGGAACCCGGCGATGCCGCCCCAGAGCGCGCCGCCGAGGAGGCCGGCCAGCACCGCGAGGATCATGTGCAGCGGGAAGGGGAGATCGAACGCGAACCCGACGTAGCCCGCGGCGGCGCAGGCGATGAGCATCTGCCCCCGGCCGCCGATGTTGAACATGCCGATGCGGAAAGCCAGCGCGACGCCGAGACCGGCGGCGATCAGCGGCGTCGCGAACGTGAGGGTCTCGGTGAGCGGCTTGATCGCCCGGGCGAAGGTCGGGGCGCCGAAGTTGTAGATCGCACCCTGGAAGAGCGCGCTGTACGCGCCGAAGACGGCGTCCCAGGCCGCGGCGATGGTGTCCATCGGCCGCGCGAAGAAGTACTTCGCAGCCGCCTGCACCTCCTCATCGGTGACGGCGATGAGGATGCCGCCGATCGCGAGCGCGAGCACCACCGCCAGCACGGAGATGAGGGCGTTCCCCTGGGTGATCTTGACGAAGGTGGCGTGCCATTTCGACGGCGGTGCCGGTGCGGCGGCCTCCTGGGTGGCGCTCATGCCGCGACTCCCTCTCCGGCGGGTGACTCGCCTGCCATCATCAGTCCGAGCACATCGCGCGGCGTATCGCCTGGCACGATGCCCACGATGCGGCCGCGATACATCACCATGATCCGATCGGCGAGCGCCGCGACCTCGTCGAGCTCCGTGGAGACGACGATCACGGGAACACCGGCGTCCCGGGTCTCGACGATCCGCTTGTGGATGAACTCGATAGAGCCGACATCCACGCCGCGCGTCGGCTGAGCGGCGACGAGGAGGGAGAGGTTCCGGCTGAGTTCTCGTGCGAGCACGACCTTCTGCTGGTTGCCGCCGGAGAGTGTGCCGACGGGGGCCTGGATACCAGGGCCGCGCACGTCGTACTCGGCGAACTTCTCCTTCGCAAACGCCTCAAGGGTGCGTCGCTGCACGTTCCACGCCTTCACGAAGGGTTCGCCGCTCGAGCGATCGAGCATGAGGTTCTCGGCGATCGTGAACGCGCCCACGAGGCCATCCTCGGTGCGGTCCTCGGGCACGAAGCCGACGCCCTGTTCGAGGATGTGACGAACGCTCCGCCCGACGAGCTCCTGGTCATTGAGCAGGGCGGATCCGCGCACCTGKGGCTGGAGGCCGAGCAGAGCTTCGGTGAGCTCGGTCTGGCCGTTGCCCTGCACTCCTGCGACGGCGAGGATCTCCCCTCCCCGCACCTCGAAGCTCACGTCGTTCACAACGAGCTGGCCGATCGGGTCGATGACGCTGAGGTTCTCGACGACGAGGGCGCGGTCATTGCGGCGTGGCGGGTCCTTGTGGACGGTCAGTTCGACCGCGCGACCGACCATCATCGAGGCGAGCTCGGCGTTCGAGGCCTGCGGGGAAGCTTCGCCCACGACCTTGCCGAGCCGGATGACGGTGATCTTGTCGGCGACCTCCCGCACTTCGCGGAGCTTGTGGGTGATGAAGACGATGGAGGCGCCATCGGCCTTGAGCTGCCGCATGATCTCCATGAGCTCGTCGGTCTCCTGCGGCGTGAGCACCGCGGTGGGCTCATCGAAGACGAGCACCTTCGCGTCGCGCGACAGCGCCTTGATGATCTCGACCCGCTGCTGCACGCCGACCGGCAGATCTTCGACCAGCGCATCGGGGTCGACGTGGAAGCCGAACCGTGCGGAGATCTCACGGACGCGTTCGCGGGCGACCTTCAGATCGAGCAGTCCCCCGGCCTTCGTCGATTCGTGGCCGAGCATGACGTTCTCCGCGACGGTGAACACGGGGATCAGCATGAAGTGCTGATGGACCATGCCGATGCCCGCGCGCATCGCGTCGCCGGGGCCGCGGAAGTTCTGGACGTGGTCGTCGAGGAGGATCACGCCCTCGTCCGCGGTGTAGAGCCCGTAGACCACGTTCATCAGGGTGGACTTGCCCGCCCCATTCTCACCGAGCAGGCAGTGGATCTCCCCCGGTTCGACGACGAGATCGATGTTCTCATTGGCGGTGAGGCTGCCGAACCTTTTGGTGATTCCGCGCAGTTCGAGCTTCATGTTGCCGATCCTAGTGAGCCGGGTGTGTGTCGCACGAGAACCCGCGCCCGCTCGTGCGGCGTACGCGGAGACGGAAGTGGGGAGGCCGGCAAGCCGACCTCCCCACTGGTGAGCGGACTCAGCCCGCGAGGTACGACTCGACGGGGATCGACCCGTCGATGATGCCTGCCGTGATGGTGTCGAGCTCGCCCTGGAGGTCAGCCGAGACCTTGCTCTCGAAGTCGTGGAACGGGGCGAGGCCCACGGCCTCGTTCTCGAGCGTGCCGAGGAACGGGGTGGGGTCGAACTCACCGACGCCTGCCTTCAGGACGGCGTCGCTGACGCCGACGTCGATCAGCTTGCGGATCGACGTGAGGAGCAGTTCGGCGACGCTCGGGTCGGTCTCGTACACGTCCGCGTCGACGCCGATGAGGGCGATCTCACGGCCGGAGCTGCGGATGACCGAAGCGGCGCTCTGGTAGATCGGACCGCCGACGGGCAGCAGCACGTCCACGCCCTGGTCGACGAGGCCCTGCGCCGCGTTGATGGCGTCCTGGTTGGCGTCGAAGCCGCCCGTGAACACGCCGTCCTTCGCCGCACGATCCCAGCCGAGGACGGCGACGGTGTCGCCCTTCTCGGAGTTCCAGTAGTCGACGCCCTGGGCGAAGCCGTCCATGAAGATCGAGACGGTCGGGAAGTTCATCCCGCCGAAGGTGCCGACCTTCTTGGCCGTCGAGTACGACGCCGATGCATAGCCGGCGAGGAAGGCCGCCTGGGCGGTGTCGAAGAGGATCGGCTTGATGTTCGGCGCGTCCGGCGTGCCATCGAAGTCGTTGTCGATCGGGTCATCGATCGAGACGAAGTCGATGTCGGGGTTGGCGGTCGCCGCCTCGAGAGCGGCGGACGCGAGCGCGAAGCCGACAGTCACGATGAGCGTGCAGTTCTGGTCGATCAGGCTCGTGATGTTCGGAGCGAAGTCGGTCTCGGAGCTCGACTCGACGGCGAGGAATTCGACGCCGAGTTCTTTGGCGGCGCTCTCCAGGCCTTCGTAGCCCAGCTGGTTGAACGACTTGTCGTCGAAGCCGCCGGCGTCGGAGACCATGCATGGCTTGAAGCCCTCGACGACGTTGGACGTCGCTTCCTCGGTGGGCTCAGTCGCTTCGGGTGCGGACGCACAGCCTGCGAGCGCGATGAACATGCTTGCGGCCACAAGGCCGCCCAGCACGCGCTTAGGGGTGGAAATGGTCAACTCAACCTCCACGGAAGTAGACCCGCGTACCTCGCGAGTGCAGTTCGAAGTTACCTACTGTGACGAGGATGTTGCATTCCGATAGGCCACGATGCGGCCAATGGTTACAAAGACGCAACAGAACAGTCGCAATAGCTCGCCATCTGCGCAGAGGACGCTCGCCCGGGATGGGTCACCAGCGCCTCCATCCGCCTCAGAGCACGTCGCCGCGACCGGTCAGCTTGAGCGCGTCGACCACGCCCTTGACCCGCTGCGCGTGCTCGCTCGTGGTGACCAGGAGCGCGTCATCCGTGTCGACGATCACGATGTCCTTCACGCCGATGACACTGATGATGCGCTGCGTCTGGCTGACCACGATGCCGCTGGACGCGTCGGCGAGGATCCGCGCGTTCTCGCCGAGGATCGCCAGATTCTCTTTGCGGCCGTGCGAATTGAGCTTCGCGAGACTCGCGAAGTCTCCGACGTCGTCCCAGTCGAAGTGGCCGGGGATGACGGCCAGGCGCCCCTTCTCCGCGGCGGGTTCGGCGACGGCGTAGTCGATCGCGATCTTCGTGATCGAGGGCCACACCCGGTCCACGACCGGCCCGCGCCTGTCGCGGTCGTCCCAGGCCTCGGCCAGATCCATGAGCCCGGCATAGAGGTGGGGCTGGTTCTCGGCGATCTCGCCGAGAAGGACGTCGGCGCGGGTGATGAACATGCCGGCGTTCCACAGGTAGGAGCGATCGGCGAAGTACCCCTTGGCCGTCTCGAGGTCGGGCTTCTCCACGAATCGGTCCACCAGCGCGGCCTCGGGGGCTCCGGCGACGACCAGTTCGCCGCCCTTCTGGATGTAGCCGAAGCCGACGGACGGCTCGGTAGGGGGGATGCCGATCGTGCAGATATAGCCTTCGCGCGCGACGGCGATCGCCTGGTTGACGGCCCAGTCGAAGACCTGGGTTCCACGGATGACGTGGTCGGCTGCGAAGGACCCGATGATCACATCAGGCTCACGCCGCACCAGAACCGCCGCAGCGAGACCGATCGCCGCAGCCGAGTCACGGGGCTCGGACTCGAGGAACACGTTCTTGTCCGGGATGCCCGGCAGCTCCCGCTCGACGGCCGCGCGGTGCGCGCGGCCGGTCACCACCGCGACCCGGTCCGGGCCGGCCAGCGGTGCGAGCCGGTCCCAGGTGTCACGCAGCAGAGTCTGTCCGGACCCCGTGAGGTCGTGGAGGAACTTGGGCGCGTCGGCACGCGACAGCGGCCACAGCCTGCTGCCGATGCCTCCAGCGGGGATGACGGCATAGAAGTCTGAAATCGGCTCGGCCATGCGCTCACAGTAGTCCGCGACGATTACCGGGGTGAATCGCCAGGATGTCGAGCGGGTATCGCTGGAATATCTCGACGTCGAGATAGTTCGGTGCCGCTCGCGTCGACGCCCGGCTCCCGACGGGGAATAGGATGAACTCGCGCCATGTGACGCACGGGGACGCATTCCCCTCGGGGCAGAGCCCGCCCCCGCACCGTGTTCGAGCCAGGGAGGACGGCCCGTGTCTGCACCAGCCCGCGTCACACCGTCGATAGCCGAGACCACTTCGCGGACCCCGCGAGGAACCCTCTACCGAGGTCGAGAAGGCATGTGGTCGTGGGTGCTTCACCGCATCACCGGCGTCGCGATCTTCTTCTTCCTCCTCGTGCACGTGCTCGACACGGCACTGATCAGGGTGTCGCCCGAGGCGTACAACGCCGTCATCGGCACCTACAAGAACCCGATCATGGGCCTGGGCGAGGTAGCCCTCGTCGGCGCGATCGCGTACCACGCGTTCAACGGCCTGCGGATCATCCTCGTCGACTTCTGGTCGAAGGGCGCCCGCTTCCAGCGGCAGCTCTGGTGGGGCGTCCTCGCCGTCTGGGTGGTGACGATGGCCGGCTTCACGCCGCGCCACCTGATCAACGTCTTCTCGCAGATGACGGGAGGTCACTGATGACCACCGCCACCGCCACCCCGATCGCCGACCCGCGCAGCCCACTGCCCGCGAAGCGCCGCTCCGGCCCGAACCTCGAGAAGTGGGGCTGGATCTACATGCGCGTCTCGGGGGTCATCCTCGTCGTGCTGATCTTCGGCCACCTGTTCGTCAACCTCATGCTCGGTCAGGGCATCCACGGCATCGACTTCGCGTTCGTCGCCGGCAAGTTCGCCACCCCGTTCTGGCAGTGGTGGGACGTCCTGATGCTGTGGCTCGCGCTGATCCACGGCGCGAACGGCATGCGCACGATCGTCAACGACTACATCGGCCACGCCGGCACCCGCCGCGTGCTGGTCTGGGCGCTGTGGCTCGCCGCGGCATTCCTGATCCTGCTCGGCACCCTGGTCGTCTTCACCTTCGACCCGTGCCTGGGCCTGACCGGCGACAGCGTCGACTTCCTCCAGGAAATGTGTGCCTGAGGCCACACGACCGTAGGCAACGAGAGACAAGAGCATCCTTCACGTGAGCACGAACACCACCCAGAACGCCGAGAGCTACGTCAAGGACGGCGTCCACTACCACCAGTTCGATGTCGTCATCGTCGGCGCCGGCGGCGCCGGGATGCGGGCAGCCATCGAGGCCGGGCCCGGCGCCCGGACCGCGGTGATCACCAAGCTCTACCCGACCCGCTCGCACACCGGCGCGGCGCAGGGTGGCATGGCGGCGGCGCTCGCGAACGTCGAAGAGGACTCCTGGGAGTGGCACACCTTCGACACCGTCAAGGGCGGCGACTACCTCGTCGATCAGGATGCCGCGGAGATCCTCGCCAAGGAGGCGATCGACGCCGTCATCGACCTCGAGAACATGGGGCTGCCGTTCAACCGCACGCCCGAGGGGAAGATCGATCAGCGGCGCTTCGGCGGGCACACCGCCGACCACGGCAAGACGCCCGTCCGTCGCGCCTGCTACGCCGCTGACCGCACCGGGCACATGATCCTGCAGACGCTGTTCCAGAACTGCGTCAAGCTCGGCATCAACTTCTTCAACGAGTTCTACGTGCTCGACCTCATCACGGTGAAGGCCGAAGACGGCTCGACCCAGGTGGCGGGCGTCGTGGCGTACGAACTGGCGACCGGCGATCTGCACGTCTTCCAGTCGAAGGCGATCATCTTCGCGACCGGCGGCTTCGGCAAGATCTTCAAGACCACCTCCAACGCACACACCCTCACCGGCGACGGCGTCGGCGTCATCTGGCGCAAGGGTCTGCCGCTCGAGGACATGGAGTTCTTCCAGTTCCACCCGACGGGTCTCGCCGGACTCGGCATCCTGCTCACCGAAGGCGCGCGCGGTGAAGGCGCGATCCTGCGCAACGTGAGCGGCGAGCGCTTCATGGAGCGCTACGCACCCACCATCAAGGACCTCGCCCCCCGCGACATCGTGAGCCGGTGCATGGTGCAGGAGGTCGCGGAGGGCCGCGGCGCCGGCCCCCACCGCGACTACGTGCTGCTGGACTGCACGCACCTCGGAGCCGAGGTCCTCGAGACCAAGCTCCCCGACATCACCGAGTTCGCGCGCACCTACCTCGGTGTCGACCCGGTCGTCGAGCCGGTGCCGGTCATGCCGACGGCGCACTACGCGATGGGCGGCATCCCGACCAACAACGACGCCCAGGTGCTCTCGAGCAACAAGACGATCGTGCCGGGCCTCTACGCCGCCGGCGAATGCGCCTGCGTCTCGGTGCACGGCTCGAACCGCCTCGGCACCAACTCGCTCCTCGACATCAACGTCTTCGGCAAGCGCGCCGGCCGCAACGCGGTCGAGTACGTCAAGACCGCGGACTTCGTCGCACTGCCCGAGGATCCCGCCCGCGAGGTGCGCGAGCTGATCGAGGGGCTGCGCAACAACAACGGCACCGAGCGGATCGCCGTGCTGCGCAAGACGCTGCAGGACGAGATGGACCGCAAGGCGCAGGTGTTCCGCACCGAGGAGTCCCTCACCGAGGTGCTCGCCGTGATCGAAGACCTGCGCTCGCGCTACCTCAACGTGCACGTCGACGACAAGGGCAAGCGGTACAACACCGACCTGCTCGAGGCCGTCGAGCTCGGGTTCCTGCTCGACCTCGCCGAGGTGGTCGTTTACACCGCGCGCAACCGCAAGGAGAGCCGCGGCGGCCACATGCGCGACGACTACCCGAAGCGCGACGACGAGAACTACATGAAGCACACGATGGCCTACCTCAGCGGCGACGCGCACTCGTCGACCGCCGATGACCACATCCGGCTCGACTGGAAACCGGTCGTCATCACCCGGTACCAGCCGATGGAGAGGAAGTACTGATGTCGACTGTCGTCACGACGGATGCCGCGACCCCCGTCAACCGGGAGGCCCCGGAGACCGCCGTGGACACCGGCATCCAATCCTTCCTGGTGACGTTCATCATCCGCCTGTTCGATCCCGAGGTGGACGAAGAGCCGCGCTGGGTGGACTACGACGTCGAGCTGTACTCGACGGACCGGGTGCTCGATGCGCTGCACAAGATCAAGTGGGAGGTCGACGGCTCGCTGTCGTTCCGCCGCTCCTGCGCACACGGGATCTGCGGCTCCGACGCGATGCGCATCAACGGCCGCAACCGCCTCGCCTGCAAGACGCTGATCAAGGATCTCGACATCTCGCAGCCGATCTACGTCGAGGCGATCAAGGGCCTGCCGCTCGAGAAGGACCTCATCGTCGACATGGAGCCGTTCTTCGCGTCGTACCGCGAAGTGCAGCCGTTCCTGATCTCGAACGCGACGCCGACGCCCGGCAAGGAGCGCATCCAGACGATCGCGGACCGCGCGATCTTCGACGACACCACCAAGTGCATCCTGTGCGCGGCGTGCACCTCGTCGTGCCCGGTGTTCTGGACCGACGGGCAGTACTTCGGTCCAGCGGCGATCGTCAACGCGCACCGCTTCATCTTCGACTCGCGCGATGACGCCGGCGGCGTGCGCCTCGACATCCTCAACGACAAAGAGGGCGTCTGGCGCTGCCGCACGACCTTCAACTGCACCGAGGCCTGCCCCCGAGGCATCGAGGTGACCAAGGCCATCGCCGAGGTCAAGCAGGCCGTGCTGCGCGGTCGCGCCTGAGCAGTCGCCGCGGGACCGAGTTTCGG